>NZ_JBEOVA010000012.1:0-283713 GCF_040295225.1 Streptomyces sp. NPDC002896
CCCTCCATAGATATAAGGATAGCAAAGATAATAGAATGGCGGCCATGGTAGCTGGCCTGATCACTGACGAGGGTGTGGCGGCACTGCGCCCCAGCCCTCGCGCCTCAGTCCCTTCGCCGGCTCCCCGAGCAGCTTCCAGGTGCGGCGCCGGTCGGCCGTAGCGCCGCACCTCGGCGGCGACGGTCTCCTCTCACCACCCAGTTCCGTCGTGGTGAACACCACCTCCGTCGCCCCGGCCTCGCGGCGGCCACGTAACACGTACCGGTGACGTGGCTCGAAGCGACGCAAGCGGCGGGTCACTCCACCGACGTCAGCCGCTGCAGCAGCCCCCAGGTGAACTCTGCGACGACGTTGCGCCGGGCGCCGTCGCTGTCCGGCGCCGTGAACGCGAGGCGCCAGCGCGTGGGGGCCGTGCCCTCCATCGGCCGGGCGGGCGCGAAGGCCCGGGCCACCTCGTCGACCGTGCAGGACCACGGGGGGAGGTCCGCGATCGTACGAAGGGTGGGGCCCGGAGCGCCGGGGGCCCGGACCAGCCACTCGTTCCACACCGCGCCGTTCGGGGCGACCAGCACCTCGAAGCGGAGGTCGGGCCAGAGCGGGACCGGCCACAGCAGGGCCTCGCATTCGAGGTCGCCGATCCTGCGGACCGCGGTCGACTCGGGGGTGCCGAGGACGGAGCGGTACCGGGACGCCGCGCCACGCGCGCGTGGGGAGCGGACCATCGCCTGCCAGCGCCGATTGGCCTCCCGCATGTCCGCGAGCGAGACCCCCAGCTCGCGGCGGGCGCCCTCCACGAGATCCGGATTGTGGTCCGCCATGCGGCGCAGCAGCACGAGCTGGAAGTCCCGGCGCGTGAAGGGGCTGCCTTTGGGGCGACCGGGCCGATCAGGACGATCAGGATGATCAGGGTGATCAGGACGGTCGGCGTGATCCCGGTGATCCGGGTGCTCTGACTGCGCGGGCATGCCGCCTATCGTTGCGCACGGGCGGGTCCCCCCGGGCCACTCGCCGGGACGGACACCCTGCCGCCCGCCCATTGCCCTGCCAAGAGCGCTGCGCATAACCTGTGTTCGTCATTCCGGTCGACCGTTGAAATTTCGAACATAGAGGGAGGGGTCGTGGGCCGCCTAGTACCCGCCGTGACCCGGGCGCTCGACATACTCGAGCTCTTCCTGGACGGTGACGGCACCCTGTCCGCGCCGGACATCGTCCGTAAGCTACAGCTGCCCCGCACGACGGTGCACGAGCTGGTCACCACGCTCGCCGCCCGTTCCTACATCGTCCCGGTGCAGGGCCAGCCAGGCCGCTACCGGCTCGGTGTGCGCCCGTACCAGCTCGGCAGCCGGTACGCCGAGCAGCTGGACCTCGCGGCCGAGGGCCAGCAGGTCGCCCGCACCGTCGCCGAGACCTGCGACGAGACGGTGCACGTCGCGATCCTCGAGGGCACGGACGTCATCTACATCGCCAAGGTGGACTCCACGCACGCGGTGCGCATGGTGTCCGCCGCGGGCCGCCGGCTGCCCGCGCACTGCACGTCCGTCGGCAAGATGCTGCTGGCCTCCCTTCCTGATGCCGAGCTCGCCTCCCGTGTGCCGGACGACGCGGACCTGGCCGCGATGACCCCCAACAGCATCACCGACCCGGCCGCGCTGCGCGAGGCCCTGGCCGTGATCCGCGAGCGCGGGGTCGCCGTCGAGAGCCGCGAGTCGAACCCGGACGTGAGCTGTGTCGCGGCACCGGTGCGCGACCGGACGGGGCGCGTCGTCGCCGCGCTCTCCATCTCCGTACCGATGATCCGCTGGAGCGACGACCGCCAGGGCGAGCTGGAGCAGCTCGCCGCCAAGGGTGCGGCCGACCTGTCCGAGCGTCTCGGCTACCGGGGGGTGTGATGGGCGTCGAACTTGCGGTGCGCGAGTACGCCGAGCTGGGTGAGGGTCCCACGTGGGACGCCGACGCCGGGCGGCTGATCTGGATCGACATCCTGCAGTCGCGTGTCCACACGTACGACCCGGCCGACGGCCGCCGGACGGTCATGGTCACCGAGCAGCACGTCGGCGCCGCCAAGCCCCGCGCGGGCGGCGGCCTCGTCGTGAACCTGCGGGACGGTGTCGGGCTGTACGGCCCGGACGGCGGCGACTTCCGCTGGCTTCACCGCGACCCCGTCCCCGGCCGCCGCGCCAACGACGCGGCCGTCGCATCCGACGGCTCCCTCTGGGCCGGGACCATGCGCTACGACGAGGCGCCGGGCGGCGGCACGCTGACGCGGATCACCGGCGACGGCTCCACCCAGGTCGTCCTCGACGACGTCGCCGTCAGCAACGGCACCGGCTGGAGCCCCGACGGGCGGCTGATGTACTACATCGACTCGCCGACGCGGCGGATCGACGTGTTCGACGTGGAGGGTGCCGAACGCGTCGTGAACAGGCGTCCGCTGGCCGTCGTCGAGGACGGCGCCGGCTTCCCGGACGGGCTGACCGTCGACGCGGAGGGGTGCGTCTGGGTCGCGCTGTGGGACGGTGGGGCGATCCGCCGTTACACCCCCGACGGCGAGCTGGACTGCGTCGTCGAACTGCCCGTGCGCCGTCCCACGGCGTGCGCGTTCGGCGGCGCCGACCTGACCGACCTGTACATCACCACCGCCCGTACGGGACTTGAGGCAGCGCATCCGCTGTCCGGCTCGCTGCTGGTGGTGCCGGGGGTGGGGAAGGGGCTGGCCCATCCCGTCTTCGCGGGTTAGCCGGGCAGGCATCTGTCCCGGAAGGCCCTCGCCGCGCATGTCGGCGAGGGCCTTTCTGCAGCTCTGACGGCATTTCATCGCCCTGGAAATCCAAGGACCTTGAAAGTTTTGCGCAACCCATTGACGCGAAATCTGTTCGACTCTACGGTCCGGGTTCGAAGTTACGGGCGTTATTCGGAATATCGAACAGTAAGGGTGGGGTATGGGACGACCTTCCCTGAGCCGTAGGCAACTCCTGGCCGGCCTCGGCGGGTTGGGCGTGGCTGGGAGTTTCGCCTTCGCGGCGGGTGGCACGGGCGCGGACGCGCTCGCCTCGAGTGCGAGCACCCGGGTCCGCTACTGGAACCTCTTCAGCGGCGGCGACGGCTACAACATGATCGCGATGCTGGACGCCTTCCGTAAGGCGAACCCCGCCATCGACGTGAAGGACTCCACCCTCCAGTGGGGCAACCCCTTCTACACCAAGCTCGCCATGGCGGCCGCGGGCAACCGTGCCCCCGAGCTCGGCGTCATGCACATGGGACGGGTCACCGGGTTCTCGCCCGGCCGCCTCCTGGACCCTTGGGACGTCGAGCTGCTCGCCAAGTACGGCGTGCGGCAGGAGGACTTCAACCCCGCCCTGTGGAACCGCGGCGTCATCGACGGCAAGCTCTACGCCCTCCCGCTCGACATCCACGTCCAGCTCTGCTTCTACCGCAAGGACGTGCTGAAGAAGGCGGACCTGCTCGGCGACGACGGCAAGATCCTGCCGGTCACGTCCACCGACGAGTGGTTCGACGTCCTGAAGAAGGCGAAGAAGGTCACGAAGAAGGGCCTGCAGACCATCGGCCTGTGGACCAACGACCAGAACTTCCAGTGGTGGTTCTTCGTCGCCTTCTACACCCAGCTCGGCGGCGAGTGGTTCAACGACGCCCGCACCGAGGTCCTCTTCGACGTCGACAAGGCCACCCAGGTCCTGGAGTTCTTCCGGCAGCACGTCACCGACGGCTACGTCATCCCCGGTGCTCCCACCGGCGAGCAGTTCATCAACGGCGCCCCCTTCACCTGGGAGGGCAACTGGTCCGTGCCGGTCTTCTCCGGCGCCAAGCTCGATTACGGGGCGACCCCGCTGCCGCCCGTCTTCGGCAAGCAGGCCACCCACGCCGAGTCGCACGCCTTCGTCCTGCCGCACCAGGCGGGCCGCGGCGGCGCCACCAACGAGGGCGCGCACAAGCTCGCCGCCTACGTCGTCAAGCACGCCCTCCAGTGGGCGGCCGGCGGCCACATCCCCGCCTATACGCCGACCCTGTCCACGCCCGCGTACCAGAAGCTCGAACCGCAGAACGAGTACGTGAGCGCCATGGACCACCAGGCCAACGAGCCGAAGGTCTGGTTCGCGGGCTCCACCGGCGTCCTCGCCCAGGACCTGGGCCCGATCGTCGTCTCCTCGACCATGGGCTCGGCCAAGCCTGCCGCGGCGGCGCAGACGATGAAGAACCATCTCACCAAGCTCCTCGCCTCGAAGAACCCGATGGATGGCAAGACCGCCGCGCAGGGAGGTGCGGTCGCATGACGACCAGTGCTCAGACCGTCGTCGCACCGGCGCGCGCCAAGACCGCGACCGCGACTGCGACCGTCCGCCGCAACCAGGGCTTCCAGCACGGCGGCTGGTTCGTCGCCCCGTTCCTCGTCCTGTTCACGCTCTTCGTGATCTGGCCGCTGCTGCGCGGCATCTACCTCAGCTTCACCGACGCCAACATCTCCGGCGCCGACGCGAGCTTCGTCGGCCTCGACAACTACCGCGAGGCCCTGCACGACTCGATGATGTGGGACGCGCTCGGCCACAGCGCATACTTCACGCTGCTCGTCGTGCCGTGCATCACCGTGCTCGCCTTCCTGCTCGCGATGCTCGCGCACAACATCGAGCGCGGTAAGTGGCTGTGGCGGCTGTGCTTCTTCGTACCGTTCCTGCTGCCGTCGACCGTCGCGGGCAACCTGTTCCAGTGGCTGTTCACCCAGGGCATCGGCATGTTCAACCATGTCCTCGGGATCGACACGCCCTGGCTGACCGACAAGTCGTACGCGATGCTCGCCATCGTCATCGAGACCCTGTGGTGGACGGTCGGCTTCAGCTTCCTGCTCTACCTTGCCGCGCTCCAGGGCATCCCCGACCACCTGTACGAGGCGGCCAAGCTGGACGGCGCCAATGCCTGGCACCGCATGGTCCACATCACGCTGCCGATGCTGCGCAACATCACCGGCCTGGTGATCGCGCTCCAGATCCTCGCCTCGCTCCAGCTCTTCGACCAGGCCGTCGTGATGATGGACTTCACGCCGGGACCGGAGCTCAGCACCAGGTCGTTCGTGCAGTACACCCTCGAACAGGGCTTCACCAGCTACCGCGTGGGCTACGCCTCCGCGATGTCCATCATCTTCTTCGTGATCATCGCAGTCGTCGCCCTGGCGCGGATGTGGCTGCTGCGCAACCGTGAGGAGGGCGGCCGATGACCACCGCCGCGACGACCGTACGCACCAAGTCCCGCAGGCCCTGGACGCCCAGCCAGATCGTCCTCACGCTGATCGGCGTCGTCGTCTCCGCCGTCTTCGTGGCGCCGCTCGCCGCGGCCCTGTTCACCTCGCTCAAGTCCGAGGCGGAGGCGGCCGAGATCCCGCCGCACTGGCTGCCGAAGGTCTGGACGGGCCAGGCGTGGAAGGCCCTCTTCGAGACCGGGAACATCACCAACTGGTTCGTCAACTCCCTGGTCGTCTCCGTCTGTGTGACGTCCATCGTCCTGCTCGTGAGCGCGCTCGCCGGATACGGCTTCGCCCGCACCGAGTTCCGCGGCAAGGCCGTCCTGATGGGCCTCGTGATGAGCGGCCTGATGATCTCCCCGGCCGTCCTCGGCGTCCCCCTGTTCACCACGGTCCAGCAGATGGGGATGGTCGACACCTACTGGGGCATGATCCTTCCGCAGTGCGCCCCCGCCGCGATGGTCTACATCCTCTACAAGTTCTTCCAGGGCATCCCGCGCGAACTGGAGGAGGCCGCCTTCATCGACGGCGCCGGCCGCTGGCGGGTCTTCTTCACCATCGTGGTCCCGCTCGCCCGGCCCTCGCTCGCCGCGGTCGGCATCTTCACCTTCATCGCGTCCTGGAACAACTTCCTGTGGCCGTACATGGTGACCAACAACCCGGACCTGATGACCATGCCGAACGGCATCGCGACCGTCATGAACTCCTACGGCATCCAGTGGGCCCAGCTCATGGCCGGCGGCCTGATGGCCGGACTTCCGCTGATCATCGTCTTCGTCTTCTTCCAGCGCCAGATCGTGGCGGGTGTGGCCCACACCGGCCTCGCCGGCCAGTAACGCCCGAGAGGAACAACGCAGTTGAAGCGCCTCAGATACGCGGCGGTCCTCGCCGCCGCCCTCCTCGCCCTCCTGCCCACCACCGCCCAGGCGGACACCACCTACCCCGACCCCCTGCCCATCACCGGCCAGGAGATCATCCACGACCCGTCGGTCATCCACCTCAAGAACGGCCAGTACGCGGCCTACTCGACGGGTGGCGTCATCGGCGCCCGGCTCTCGACGGACCTCAAGCACTGGGCGGACTCCGGGAACGCCTTCGCCGAGCCCCCGAGCTGGTGGTACGAGTACAACGACACCGGTGACCCGTGGGCGCCCGACATCTCGTACCGCGACGGGAAGTACTGGCTGTACTACGCCGTCTCGTCCTGGGGCTCCAACCACTCCGCGATCGGCGTCGCCACATCGCCGAGCGGCCTGCCCGGGACCTGGACCGACCACGGCAAGGCCTTCAGCTCCGAGCGGACCGACAGCTGGAACGCCATCGACCCGGCGCTGATCAGGGCCGACGGCAGGCTGTGGATGTCCTTCGGCTCGTACTGGACCGGCATCCGCATGGTCGAGCTCGACCCGGAGACGGGCAAGGCGGTGCCCGGCGCGACCGTCCACCACCTGGCGACCCGGCCCGACGCGCCGTACGCGGTGGAGGGCCCGTACATCGTCAAGCACGGCCGCTACTACTACCTCTTCGCCTCGTACGACGCGTGCTGCGCGGGCGTGAACTCCACCTACAAGATCCGCGTCGGCCGGTCGGAGTCCGTCACCGGGCCGTACGTCGACAGCGACGGCACCCCGCTCCTCCAGGGCGGCGGCGACCTGCTGCTCGCCGGGCACGGCCGGTTCATCGGCACCGGGGGCGAGTCCGTGTTCCGCGACAAGGGCCGCGACATCCTCGCGTACCACTACTACGACGCGGACGACAACGGCACACCCAAGCTCGGCCTGAACCCCCTGAGCTGGGGCAAGGACGGGTGGCCGGCCGTTGCGGCCTGGGAGTGATACCGGCCTGGGACTGAGAGCGGCGGATCAGGCGGGCGCGACCCATTGACCAGCGGTCGCGCCCGCCTTAGCGTCTGTCCGACGTCCCGGTCAATGTACGTGATATCGAACTCCCCCAGTGCCTTAAGGGCCTGGGAGGTACCCCCAGAGGGAGAAATGACCACACCCGCACGCTTTACACTGGATCCCGCCTTCGCCGTCGGCGACGTCAACCCCCGTCTCTTCGGCTCCTTCGTCGAGCACCTGGGCCGCTGCGTCTACACCGGCATCTACGAGCCGGGTCACCCGACGGCGGACGAGGCGGGCCTCAGGACGGACGTGCTCGAGCTGATCCGCGAACTCGGCGTCACCGCAGTCCGCTACCCCGGCGGCAACTTCGTCTCCGGCTACAAGTGGGAGGACTCCGTCGGCCCCGCGGACGAGCGGCCGCGCCGTCTCGACCTGGCCTGGCGGTCGACGGAGTCCAACCGCTTCGGGCTCAGCGAGTACATCGCCTTCCTGAGGAAGATCGGGCCGCAGGCCGAGCCGATGATGGCCATCAACCTCGGTACGCGCGGTGTGGCGGAGGCCCTGGAGCTCCAGGAGTACGCCAACCACCCGTCGGGCACCGCCCTTTCGGACCTGCGCGTCACCCACGGCGACAAGGACCCGTTCGACATCCGCCTGTGGTGCCTCGGCAACGAGATGGACGGCCCCTGGCAGACGGGCCACAAGACGGCCGAGGAGTACGGCCGCCTCGCCGCCGAGACCGCCCGCGCGATGCGCCAGATCGACCCGAAGCTGGAGCTGGTCGCCTGCGGCTCGTCCAGCCAGTCCATGCCGACCTTCGCCGACTGGGAGGCGAAGGTCCTCGCCGAGGCCTACGACCTCGTCGACTACATCTCCCTGCACGCCTACTACGAGGAGACCGACGGCGACCGGGACTCGTTCCTCGCCTCCGCCGTCGACATGGAGTCCTTCATCGAGAACGTGGTCGCCACCTGCGACCACATCGGCGCCCGCCTGAAGTCGAAGAAGAAGATCAACCTCTCCTTCGACGAGTGGAACGTCTGGTACCAGAGCCGGCCCAACCCGCACCAGGTCGAGGACTGGCAGGAGGCCCCGCGCCTGCTCGAGGACAACTACAGCGTCACGGACGCCGTCGTCTTCGGCTCGCTGCTCATCGCCCTGCTGCGGCACGCGGACCGGGTGACCGTCGCCTGCCTCGCCCAGCTCGTCAACGTCATTGCGCCGATCCTGACCGAGCCCGGCGGCCCGGCCTGGAAGCAGACGACGTTCTTCCCCTTCTCGCAGGCGTCCCGGTACGGGCGCGGGCAGGTCCTCGACGTACGCGTGGACTCGCCGGCGTACGAGACGAAGAAGTTCGGCGAGGTGCCGCTGCTGCACGCGACCGCCGTCCGGGACCCGGAGACGGGCGCGGTGACGGTGTTCGCCGTCAACCGCAGCCAGACCGAGCCGCTCCCGCTCGAAGTGGCCCTGAACGGGCTCGAGCTGACCTCCGTGGTGGAGCACACCGCGCTGGCCGACGCCGACCCGGAGGCGAAGAACACGCTCGACGAGCCGGAGCGGGTGACCCCGCACGCGGTCGAGGGCACGGCCCTTCAGGACGGCACCCTGACGGCCACCCTTGAGCCGCTGTCGTGGAACGTGATCCGGCTGGCCTGACGAATCGCGGACCGGACGTAGGTATCGGATGGCCGGTCCCAGGCGCGCGCGGGCGGGAATTCCTTCGGGAACTCCCGCCCGTGATTCGCGCCCGGGACCCGGCAACCTTCCCGAGCAACGCGGCGACACGGATATGACGCTGCCTCACTTCGGAAGGGACATCCGGAAATGAGCACGAACCTCAGCAGGCGCCGCTTCATGGTCATGACCGGCGGAGCCGCCGCCGCCATGACCCTCGGCGGCCTGCCGCAAGCCGCATCCGCCGCCGAAACCGCCCCCACAGGCTTCGGCGCCGGCACCACGGGCGGCGGCAGCGCCACACCCGTCACCGTCTCCACGCTCTCCGCCTTCGCGGCAGCCGTGGAGGGCGACGCGGCCAAGGTGGTCAGGGTCTCGGGTCTGATCACACTCAGCGGTCAGGTCGACATCGGGTCCAACACCACGGTCCTGGGCGTCGGTTCCTCTTCGGGATTCACCGGCGGCGGGTTGCGGATCATCGAGGCCACCAACGTGATCGTCCGCAATCTCAACATCAGCAAGCCCCTCGCGCCGGCCGACGGCATCACCGTCCAGGAGTCCACCAGGGTCTGGATCGACCACAACGCGTTCTCCGCGGACCGGGACCACGACAAGGACTACTACGACGGTCTCCTGGACATCAACCACGCCTCCGACTACGTGACGGTGTCCTGGAACACCTTCCGGGACCACTTCAAGGGCTCACTCGTCGGGCACAGCGACAACAACGGTGACGAGGACACGGGCCATCTGCGCGTGACGTACCACCACAACCAGTTCAACAACGTGTACTCGCGCATCCCCAGCCTGCGCTTCGGCACGGGGCACTTCTACAACAACCACGTCGTCGGCGCCGACACCGCCTGCCACTCGCGGATGGGCGCGCAGCTGCTGGTCGAGAACAACGTGTTCGCCTCGACCAAGGTCGCCGTGACCACCAACCGCAGCAGCGACATCGACGGCTACGCCGTGCTCCGCGGCAACGACCTCGGCGGCGCTGCCACCGAGATCTCGCAGGTGGGCTCCTTCACCACCCCGCCGTACTCCTACACCGCGGAGGCCGCGTCGACGGTCGCCGCGTCGGTGGCGGCGGGCGCCGGGGCCGGGAGGATCTGAGGGAGACGGAGGGACGCCCGTCCCCTCACCCGGCCCGTCCCACCCCTGCCGTGGGCCAGTTCGTGGCCTGCGGCAGGGGCTGGGGCGGAGCGGCCAGGCCCGCCGACTGGGCCTGTGCCGCGAGGCCCGCCGACCGGACCTGCGCGGCCAGGCCTGCCAGGCCCGCGCCGTTCGTGGCGCTCACCAGCCGGTCCACCGCCGCCGTGCCCGAGCTGTAGTGGGACCCTTGCCCCAGCTCGGGCACGGCGGCTCCCCTCCCGCTCCCGTAGAGCACCTGTTCCAGCCCTGACACCAGGCGCAGGACGTCCGGCTGGGGGCGCACCACGAGCCGCAGGAAGCGGCTGGAGCTGCCGATCTTGTTGCCGCACTCGCGGACCAGGATCCGGTGCTCGGTCAGCAGCCGGTCCCGTACCGTCGTGCCGTCGGTGCCCACGGGAAGCCGTACGAAGAGGAAGTTGCCCTGGGACGGGTAGACGGTGAGGCCGGGCAGTGCCGCGAGCCGGCGGGACATCTCGATGCGGTCGCGGCGGACCAGGTGGAGGCTCTCCGCGTACTCGCGGCCGTGCTCCTTGAGCATGAACACCACCGTCTCCGCGAAGGAGTTGAGGTTCCACTTCGGCAGGGCGGCGCGCACCTTGCCGGCCAGCGCCGGGTTGGAGACCAGGTAGCCGAAGCGCACGCCGTGCAGCCCGAAGTTCTTGCCGAGGCTGCGCAGCACGATGACGTTCGGGCGGAGCATCGCGTCCTGTACGACGCTCGGTTCCGTCTCCGCGTCGGAGAACTCCAGGAAGGACTCGTCGACGACGATCAGGTCGAGGTCCTGCAGCGCGTCGAGGAGCGACAGGACGGCCCGGCGCGGCTGGTGGCCGCCGTCCGGGTTGTTGGGGTTGCAGAGTACGGCGACGCGGGAGCCTCTGGCGCGTATGAACTGCACGTACGCGGCCGGGTCCAGCGCGAAGCCGTCGGCCTCCGGCAGCGGGAACATGTCGACGCGCTTGCCGGTCTCCATCGGCTGGTCGGTCCAGCGGCCGAAGGTGGGGACGGGCACCGCGAGCGACTCACGGACCAGCAGGTGGTCGATCCAGGTGATGAGTTCGGTCGAGCCGTTGCCCATGGCCACGCACTGGGCGGGCAGCCTGAGCACCGAGCACAGCTCGGCGGTGATGGTGTCCGCGCTGCTCGGGTAGTACGTCAGGATCTCGCGCAGCCGCACCGACAGCTCGTCGAACATGGCGGGCGACGGGAAGTACGGGTTGCACGGGATGCAGAAGTCCGTCGGGCCGTCCCCCTCGCTCTCCCTGGTGAGCGCGGCGTACGACGGGGTGTGCGCCGTGGTGGCGCGGAACAGCGAGGTGACGTTTCCTGCCGGTGCCAAGGGGGCTGCCTCCCGTCCGTGGGCGACCCGCGGAGACGCGGGCCGCCCGTTGGTACGGATACGGAAGGGGGCGCGTTCAACGGGAGGGGCGCATGGGGCGCATCCTTCCCACACCGGTTACGCGCTGAAGGAGTGCACCGTCGTCGACCGGTACGTCTCGCCCGGGCGCAGTACCGTCGACGGGAACGACGGCTGGTTGGGGGAGTCCGGGAAGTGCTGGGTCTCCAGGCACAGGGCGTCGCCCTGCCGGTAGATGGAGCCGCCCGTGCCGACCAGCGTGCCGTCCAGGAAGTTGCCGGAGTAGAACTGCACGCCCGGCTCGGTCGTGGCGATCTTCAGGGCCCGGCCGGAGGACGGGTCCTTCAGGGTCGCGAAGTGCTCGGGCCCTGCCGTCACGCCCTTGTCCAGCACGAGGTTGTGGTCGAAGCCCTGGGCGTACAGCAGTTGCCGGTCGGCGACCCGGACGTCCTCGCCGACGGTCTTGGCGCTGCGGAAGTCGAACGGGGTGCCCGCCACGTCCGTCAGCTCACCGGTCGGGATGAGGCCGGAGTCGACCGGGGTGTAGCGGGACGCGGCCAGCTGCAGCTCGTGGTCGTGGACGGAGCCGCTGCCCTCGCCCGCGAGGTTCCAGTAGACGTGGCTGGTGAGGTTGACGACCGTGGGCCTGTCCGTGGTCGCCTCGTAGTCGATGCGCCAGTCGCCGTCCGCGGTGAGGGTGTACGTGACCTTGGACGTGAGGGTGCCGGGGTAGCCCATCTCGCCGTCGGCGCTGGTGTGGGTCAGGACGAGCCCGACATCGGAGCCCGACGCGAACGGCTCGACGTCCCACACCCGCTTGTCGAAGTCTCCGCCGCCGTGCAGGGAGTTCTCGCCGTCGTTGACGGGCAGCTCGTGTGTCTCGCCGTCGAGCGTGAAGCGGCCCTTGGCGATGCGGTTGCCGAAGCGGCCGATGAGCGCCCCGAAGTACGGGCTGGACGCCACGTAGTCGTCGAGGCCCTCGAAGCCGAGCGACACGTTCGCGTACCGGCCGTGCCGGTCCGGGAGCTCCAGCGACTGGACGATCCCGCCGTACGACAGGACCTTCATCCGCGTGCCGCCGTATCCGAGCGACCAGCGGTGGACCTCGGTGCCGTCCGCGAGCGTGCCGAAGAGTTCCTTCACCGGGATCACCGGGCTCACCGGTTCCCTCCTGTCCTCTGTCCTCGTTGCGTTGCCTTGCGTTGCGTACGTCGTGCGCGCCGCGGCGGCGGCAGCGAGTCCCGCTGCCGCCGCCGCGACGATCACTGTGCGTCTGTACCTTTCCCGTGCGGCTCAGAGGCCGCTGGAGGTCAGGAAACGCCCTTGCGCTTGTTCCACACGTCGAAGCCGACGGCCGCCAACAGGGCCAGGCCCTTGATGACCTGCTGCCAGTCGGTGCCGACGCTGAGCAGGTTCATGCCGTTGTTCAGCACGCCGAGGACGAGACCGCCGATGATCGCGCCGAGCACGGTGCCAACACCGCCGCTCATCGACGCGCCACCGATGAACGCCGAGGCGATCGCCTCGAGTTCGTAGTTCAGGCCTGCCTTCGGAGAGGCCGCGTTCAGACGGGCGGCGATCGTCAGACCCGCCAGGGCCGCGAGCACGCCCATGTTCAGGAAGACCAGGAAGGTGACCTTCTTGTCCTTCACGCCGGACAGCTTCGCCGCCGGCAGGTTGCCGCCGATCGCGTAGATGTGCCGGCCGAAGACGGCGTTGCGCATGACGTAGCCGTATCCGACCACAAGCGCGCCCAGGATCAGCAGGATGATCGGCGCGCCCTTGTAGCTGGCGAGCAGCATCGTGACCACGAGGACCGCGGCGACGATGGCGACGAGCTTGAGCAGGAAGATGTTGCGCGGCACCACGTCCAGCGCGAACTCCTGCTGGCGCCTTCGGTCGCGGACCTCCTGGAGGACCACGAAGGCGATCAGGACGAAGCCCAGCAGCAGCGTGATGTTGTGGTAGTTGGTCTCCGGGCCGACCTCGGGCAGGAAGCCGTTGCCCATCTTCTGCAGCCCGACGGGGAAGGGGCCGAGGGTCTGCCCCTCCAGGAGGATCTCCGTCACACCGCGGAAGACCAGCATCCCGGCGAGGGTGACGATGAACGACGGTATGCCGAGATACGCGATGAAGAACCCCTGCGCCGCGCCCGCCGCCGCGCCCGCCAGCAGACAGAGCACCACGGCGACCGGCCACGACACATGGTGCTGCACCGTCAGCACGGCCGCGAACGCGCCCACGAACGCCGTCAGCGAACCGACCGACAGGTCGATGTGGCCCGCGATGATCACCAGCATCATGCCGATCGCGAGGATCAGGATGTAGCTGTTCTGCAGGACCAGGTTGGAGACGTTGCGCGGCAGCAGCAGGTCGCCGTCGGTCCAGACCGCGAAGAGGGCGACGATCAGGCCGAGGGCGAGCAGCATGCCGTACTGCCGCATGTTGCGGCGCAGGCCGTCCAGCATCAGCTGCACAACGCCCCCGCCCGTACCCGATCGGGTCCCGCCCGGTGGCGCCGGGGCCGGGCTCTTGGCGGTCAGTTCCGTGCTCATCGCGTTACCTCTTTGTCCTTCGTCATCTGGCGCATCAGCGATTCCTGCGTGGCCTCGGCACGCGGGAGCTCACCGGTCAGCCGTCCCGCGGCCATCGTGTAGATGCGGTCACACATGCCGAGCAGCTCCGGCAGCTCGGAGGAGATGAAGACGACCGCCTTGCCCTCGGCCGCCAGTTGGTCGATGACCGTGTAGATCTCGTACTTGGCGCCGACATCGATCCCGCGCGTCGGCTCGTCCAGGATCAGCACGTCCGGACCCGCGAAGATCCACTTGCTGAGGACGACCTTCTGCTGGTTGCCGCCGGACAGCTTGCCCACCGGCTCGAACACGGTCGGCGCCTTGATGTTCATGGACTTGCGGAACCGCTCGGCGACCTGCCGCTCCTCGTGCTCGTCGACGACACCCCGCTTGGCGACCTTGCCGAGGGCGGTCAGCGAGATGTTGCGGTTGATGGTGTCGATGAGGTTGAGGCCGTAGTGCTTGCGGTCCTCGGTGACGTACGCGATCCCGTGCTTGACCGCCTCGGCGACGGTCTTCGTACGGATCTCCTTGCCGTCCTTGAGGACCGTGCCGCCCGTGTACCGGCCGTACGTCCGCCCGAACACGCTCATCGCGAGCTCGGTGCGGCCGGCGCCCATGAGGCCCGCGATCCCGACGATCTCCCCGCGCCGCACATTGATGGACACATCGTCGACCACCTTGCGCTGCTGGTCGATCGGGTGGTGCACGGTCCAGTTGCGGATCTCCAGCGCCGGGGCGGCGCCCGTCTCCGCCTCGTGCGGGGTGCGCTCCGGGAAGCGGTGGTCGAGGTCGCGGCCGACCATGCCGCTGATGATCCGGTCCTCGGTCGTCTCCGGCGCCTTCACGTCGAGCGTCTCGATGGACTTGCCGTCGCGGATGATCGTCACCGAGTCGGCGACCTTGCGGATCTCGTTGAGCTTGTGGGAGATGATGATCGAGGTGATGCCCTGCTTCTTCAACTCCAGGATGAGATCGAGGAGTTTGCCGCTGTCCTCGTCGTTGAGGGCGGCCGTCGGCTCATCCAGGATGAGCAGCTTCACCTTCTTCGACAGCGCCTTCGCGATCTCCACGAGCTGCTGCTTGCCCACGCCGATGTCGGCGACGCGGGTCTCCGGGTGGTCGGAGAGACCGACCCGGCGCAGCAGCTCGGTGGCGTGCCGCAGGGTCTCGTTCCAGTTGATGAGCCCGCGCGTGGCGTGCTCGTTGCCGAGGAAGATGTTCTCGGCGATGGAGAGGTACGGCACCAGCGCCAGCTCCTGGTGGATGATGACGATGCCGTGCTGCTCACTCGCCCGGATGTCCTTGAAGCGGCAGACCTCTCCCTCGAAGAGGATCTCGCCCTCGTAGGAACCGTGCGGGTGGACGCCGGAGAGGACCTTCATCAAGGTCGACTTACCGGCGCCGTTCTCCCCACAGATGGCGTGGACCTCGCCCTGCTGGACGGTCAGCGTGACGTCCGACAGCGCCTTGACGCCGGGAAAGGTCTTGACGATCGAGCGCATTTCCAGGACGGGTCCCGCCATGGTCTTGCCTTCCAATCAGTGGTGAATCGTCGGTCGGTGGCGGCGGTTACTTGAGGTCGCTTGCCTTGATGTAGCCGGAGTCCACGACGATCTTCTGGTAGTTGGTCTTGTCGACGGCGACCGGCTCGAGCAGGTACGCCGGGACGACCTTGGAGCCGTTGTCGTAGGTCTTGGTGTCGTTGACCTCGGGCTTCTTGCCGTTGAGGACGGAGTCGACCATGCTCGAGGCCACCTTGGCGAGCTCGCGGGTGTCCTTGTACACGGTCATCGACTGCTCGCCGGCGATGATCGACTTCACCGAGGCGACCTCGGCGTCCTGCCCGGTGACGACCGGCAGCGGCTTGTCCTTGGAGCCGTAGCCGTCCGACTTCAGCGCCGAGAGGATGCCGATGGAGATGCCGTCGTACGGCGAGAGCACCGCGTTGACCTCGGCGGTCTTGTACGACTTGGTGAGGATGTCGTCCATGCGCCGCTGCGCGGTGGCGCCGTCCCAGCGCAGGGTGGTGACCTGGGTCAGCTCGGTCTGGCCGGACTTGACGACGAGCTGCTTCTTGTCGATGTACGGCTGCAGGACGTTCATCGCACCCTGGAAGAAGTACCGGGTGTTGTTGTCGTCGTTGGAGCCGGCGAAGAGCTCGATGTTGAACGGGCCCTTCTTGCTGCCGTCCTTCAGACCGAGCTTCTCGACCATGTAGGTGGCCTGGAGCTCGCCGACCTTCTCGTTGTCGAAGGACGCGTAGTAGTCGACGTTCTTGGTGCCGAGGATGAGGCGGTCGTAGGAGATCACCGGAATGTCGGCGTCCTTGGCCTGCTGCAGGACGTTGTCCAGCGACTTGTTGTCGATCGCCGCGATGATCAGCGCCTTGACGCCCTGGGTGATCAGGTTCTCGATCTGCGAGACCTGCTGGTCGGGGTCGTCCTCGCCGTAGACCAGCTTGGTCTTGTAGCCCTTGGACTCCAGGTCCGCGACCACGTTCTTGCCGTCGGCTATCCAGCGCTCGGAGGACTTCGTCGGCATCGCGATGCCGATGGTGCCGCCCTTGGCGCTGTCCTTGCTCCCCTCGCTGCCGCCCTCGCTGTTCTGGCCGCAGGCGGTGAGGGTGAGCGCCATGGCTGCGGTGACCGCGGTGGCGAGGGTGACGGCTCTGCGATTGCGCATGATCAACATCCTTGATGTGGGGTGGTGCCCGGTCTGGCGAGAGAGACTGCGACGAGCGAAATGTGACGGACCTGTGCAGGTCGTGTCGGATTCTGCGCGGCGGTGTCTTCTTCTGTGA
Source organism: Streptomyces sp. NPDC002896 (assembly GCF_040295225.1). NCBI lineage: Bacteria > Bacillati > Actinomycetota > Actinomycetes > Kitasatosporales > Streptomycetaceae > Streptomyces > Streptomyces sp. NPDC002896. The sequence continues at coordinate 16,655 of NZ_JBEOVA010000012.1, forward strand.
AGAGGGTTTGGCCGGAACGTTATGTGGGAATCGCGAAACGCTTGAGCTGCCCAGGCAGTCGGGAGCCTAGCGGGGACATGCCACCGTCAGCGCCGTGTCGGGCAAGAAGATCCAGAACGAGGCGGCCGCGCCGTACCCGCTCGCGCGCGGTCGCGAGCACGGTGTCCCGCATATGTGCGCCGTACGGGTAGATACCGGGCGCCTTGGAGAGCCCGAACTTCAGGTAAAGCGGCGCACCGCGCCGGATCAACTCCGCCGCGTCGTACATCCGCACGTAGCCGCCCAGGTCGTCCGGAGCCTCGACATACAGGTCCATGGGGGTGCGGCTCGCCCGCCGGATCTCGGTGAGGTGCTGGAAGGTGAGATCCGAAGGGATGTTGATCGAGTCGGCGCCCAGCTGCTCCCACACGGAGAACGACGCCGGGTTCACGGGCCCGACCAGCGCCGACACCTTGAAGGTCGTGTCGGCGGGCAGCACGCCCTGCTCGCGCAGCTGGTGCAGCAGCCACAGCACGCCCTCGTCGGCGACGAGCAGGCACTTGACGCCCAACTCGGTGGCGCGCAGGGCGTCTTCCACGCAGCCCGCGACGGAGTCGTGGCCGCGCGCCCGCAGACCGGCACCACCGGAATCGGTACGCGTCGCGGCGCCGATGTCCCAGGTGCCGCGCGGCCCGGTGAACAGGCACAGCTCGATGTCGCGTTCGGCGCAGGCCTCGACCATCTCCGTGATCTCGGCGTCGGTCAGCATCCAGATGCCGCTGCCCTGGCTGATGCGGTGGACCGGCACATCGAGCCGGGAGGTCTCCTTGAGGACCACGGCGAGCGCCTCGGGTCCTTCCACGGACGGGACTTCGGTGCGCCAGGTACCGCCGTCCGGGAACGAGTGCGGTGAGGCGTCGGCCGGTTCCGGTGCGGGTGCGCCGAAGCCGAGCTGGCCGAGGGCGCTTTCGCCGGGACGGCGGGGGGCGGTGGGCTCGGGCACGGTTCTCCTCGAAAAGTCGTTCAGCTGTGTTGATAGTCGATCAACGGCGTTGATGCGGCCGCGTTTACGCGTTTGATATCTCGTACGAGGTTCGGGGGTGTGGGTGTACGCCGGTACGGGGTGTCAGGAGCCCCGTACCGGCGTACGGTCTAGGCGGCCGGCTTGAGCAGAACCTTGCCGACCTTGGGGTCGCCCGAGCCCACCAGCTCGATCGCCTCGGCGAAGCCCGTGAGGGGCAGCTCGTGGGTGACCAGCGGCAGCGGGTTCAGCAGCCCGGCGCCGAAGGCCCGTACGGTGTGCGCCCAGGCGGCGGGCGGGGCGCCGAAGACGGTCTGCACCTCGAGCTGGCGCACCACGAGGTCCGTCGGGTCGAGCCCGTCGGCGCCCGGCGCGGGGATGCCGGTGAGGACGAGCCGCCCACCGCGGCGCAGCAGGGCGGCGGAGGTGCGGGCGGCCGAGGCCGATCCCGCGGTCTCGATCACCACGTCGAAGTCGTCGGGAAGCTCCTGGTCCCGGGTCCGGAAGTCCGTGGCCCCGAAGGACAGCGACATCTCGCGCCGGTCCGGGCGGGTTCCGACCACCAGCAGCTCGGCGGGCGAGCCGGCGGCGAGGAACTGCACGGCGAACATCCCGAGCGTTCCGGTGCCCACCACGGCGACCCGCTCGCCGGGCCGCGCGTTCGCTTTCAGCGCAGCCGCGGCGATGCACGCGGCGGGCTCGAGGAGTGCGGCGGCCGTCAGATCGGCGTCGTCGGGCAGGATGTGGAGCAGCCGGGCCGGCAGGGTCAGCGTCGCGGCCATGGCGCCGGGTTGCGTGAACCCGGTCTCCTCGTAGCCCGCGGTGCACAGCGTCGTGTCACCCGCGTGGCACCGGTCGCACACCTGGCAGTTGCGGAAGCCCTCGCCGACGACCTTCCGGCCCACGAGCCCCTCGGGCACGCCGTCGCCGACCGCCTCGACGGTCCCGGACCACTCGTGGCCGGGCGTGAGGGGGAAGCGCACATAGCCCTCGGGCCGGTTGCCCTGGTAGATCTCGCGGTCGCTGCCGCAGATCCCGCTCGCGTGCACGCGGACGAGGGCCTCGCCGGGCGCGGGGTCGCGCGGCGTGTGCGCGACCAGCCGGTAGGAGCCGGGCGCGTCCAGTACGACGGCAGTGCTCACTGCTGCCCCTTCTGCTTCGGGTCCCGCTTCTCCCAGCCCTCGGCCCACAGGTCGAACCGGGCCTGCTGCTGCGGGAACTCGGCGGCCGCGTCCGTGTCGAGCTCGACGCCGAGACCGGGCGCGTCCGAGATGTGGAAGTAGCCGTCGACGACCTGCGGGGCGCCCTTGACGACCTTCTTGATCTCCGCGTCCGCGAAGTCGTTGAAGTGTTCCAGGATCTTGAAGTTGGGCGAGGTGAAGCCCACCTGGAGGCTCGCCGCCGTCAGCACAGAGCCGCCGACGTTGTGCGGGGCGACCAGCATGTAGTGCGTCTCCGCGGTCGCCGCGAGCTTGCGGGTCTCCCAGATGCCGCCGATGTGGCCGACGTCGGGCTGGATGATGTCCACGGCCTGGCTCTCGAAGAGCTCGCGGAACTCGATCCGGTCGTGGATGCGCTCACCGGTCGCGACCGGCATGTCGACCTTCGCGGCGACCTTCTCCAGGGCCTTGAGGTTCTCCGGCGGCACCGGCTCCTCCAGCCACGCGGGCTTGAAGGGGGCGAGCTCGCGCGCGAGGCGGACGGCGGTCGCGGGCGAGAAGCGGCCGTGCATCTCCAGCATCAGCTCGGAGTCCGGGCCGATCGCGTCCCGCACGGCCTCGATCAGCGAGACCGCGTACAGGGTCTGCTCGTGGTCGAGCTCGAAGTGGCCCGTCCCGAACGGGTCGATCTTCAGCGCCTTGTAGCCGCGCGCCATGACCTCCTGCGCGGCCTTGTGGTACGCCTCCGGGGTGCGCTCGGTGGTGTACCAGCCGTTGGCGTACGCCTTGACCTTGTCGGTGACCTTGCCGCCCAGGAGCTGCCACACCGGCACCCCGAGCGCCTTGCCCTTGATGTCCCAGCAGGCCATCTCGATCACGGCGATGCCGGACATCACGATCTCGCCCGCCCGGCCGTAGTCGCCGTACTTCATCCGGCGGACCAGGTCCTCGACAGCGAACGGATCGGAACCGATGATGTGGTTGGCCTCGGCCTCGCGCAGGTAGCCGAGCAGCGCATCGGTGTGGCCCAGCATCCGGGTCTCGCCGACACCTGTGATGCCCTCGTCGGTGTGCACCTGGACGTACGTCAGGTTGCGCCACGGCGTCCCGACCACGTATGTGCTGATTCCGGTGATGCGCACGGCAGTTGCCCCCAGTGCTTGTTCGAAATTTCGGCTCACGTTCGAAATGCTGGCGAGACAGTAAGGACGGCGCAGGTCGAGTGTCAATGGTTCGGGCACATATGTGTTGCGGCGACATGCCGCAGAGACCTCGGGTGACGCGCCGGAACGGGCCATTCCCTACACAACTTTCACACCAGTCACTTTTTCCGTTACTGGTGCTGGATCTAGCCTGCGTGCGTCATGGACTACTGCCACCCGTGCCGAAGGCACCTCAACGGCGCCCTCGCCTGCCCGGGGTGCGGAACGCCCGCCGAAGCCTGCCGTGAGTACGCGGAGGCCGTCGCCGCACAGGAGGCGGCGGACGGGGCGGACGACGCGTACGAAGAAGAGGCGGAGTCCGACGGCGGCGGCCGTCGCGGCCGCGGACGCCGCGCATCGCTGCGGGCGCGCCGCCGAAGGCGCCGCCGAACGCTGTTCATCGGTGCGGGATTTGTGCTGGCCGTCGGCGGGCTGAGCCTGACCGAACTGGGGCTCGAGTCGCCGGGTGACGATCGGACGGCCACTGCGCCCGACGCCGTCGCGGACGACTCCGTGGACGGCTCGCCGACCGGCGCGAGCAGCGCGCGGCCCATCAGTGGGGGGTCGGGCTCATCCGCGGCGGATCGGGAGTCCGCCAGCGCCTCGCCGTCGGCGTCGGAGTCCGAGAAGAGCAAGAAGAAGAAAAAGGACGAAGAGGGTAAGTCGGGGGAGGGGCAGTCCAGCTCGGGGCCCGGCTCGTCGGGCGCGGCGCCGACACCCTCGTCCACGGGCTCGACTGTGATTCGCCCCACGGCGCCCCGGCCGACCGCTTCCGCGCCGACACCGGACCCGGAGCCGTCGGAGACGTGCACTCGCTTTCTGTGGTGGTGCAGCTGAGCTGAGCGCGGGGCGTGCGGCGTCTGACGCCCAGGTCGACGTCCGACGCCGCACGGCTGGGCCTGTCAGCCCTCAAGCGCGACGATCATCTTCCCGGTGTTGTCGCCGCGCAGCACCCCGAGGAAGGCCTCCAGGTTGTTCTCGATGCCCTCGACGACGGTCTCGCGGTACTTCAGCTCACCGGAGCGGACCCAGGCGCCGACCTCCTGTACGAACTGCGGCTGCAGGTCGTAGTGGTCGCCGACGAGGAAGCCCTCGATGCGGCCGCGGGTCTGGATCAGGCGGGCGAGGTTGCGCGGCCCTGCCGCGGGCTCGGTGGCGTTGTAGACGGAGATCATGCCGCAGACGGCGATCCGGCCGCCCCGGTTGAGGGAGCCGATCGCGGCCTCGAGGTGGTCGCCGCCGACGTTGTCGAAGTAGACGTCGATGCCGTCCGGGGCGGCCTCGCGCAGCTGCTGGGAGACCGGGCCGCTCTTGTAGTTGAAGGCCGCGTCGAAGCCGTACTCCTCGACGAGCAGCTTGACCTTCTCGTCCGAGCCGGCAGAGCCGATCACGCGTGCGGCGCCCTTGAGCTTGGCGATCTGGCCGACCTGGCTGCCGACGGCACCGGCCGCGCCGGACACGAAGACGGTCTCGCCCTCCTTGAACTCGGCGACGCGCAGCAGTCCCGCGTACGCGGTCAGGCCCGTCATGCCCAGCACGCCGAGGTAGGTGCTCAGCGGCGCCGCCTCGGGGTCGACCTTCACGGCGTGCTTCGCGTTGACCGCCGCGTACTCGCGCCAGCCCTCGAAGTGCAGGACGTGGTCGCCGACCTCCAGGCCCTCGACGTCCGACGCGACGATGCGGCCGACGGCGCCGCCCTGCATCGGCTCGTTCAGCTCGAAGGGTGCGACGTACGACTTGGCCGTGCTCATCCGGCCCCGCATGTACGGGTCCACGGACAGGAAGAGGTTGCGCACGAGCACCTGGCCCTCGCCAGGCTGCGGCAGCTCGACCTCGCGCAGGGCGAAGTCCTCGGGCTTGGGCCAGCCGTGCGGGTAGCTCAGCAGGTGCCATTCGCGGCTGGTCGCGGGCAGCTGCTGGGGGCTCACGGACATGGGGGCACCTTTCCTGGATGTTTCACGTTCTGAAACAACCATGCTCCTGAATATTTCATGATGTCAAGTAACGCGGTAGCCTGGTGGGCATGGCCGCCCGGAACACCCGCACAGACTCCCTGACCCTCGAGGTCGTCGAACTCATCGGTGCCGTCGTGGCCCGCTACCACGAGGAGTACGAGCAGGCGGCGGGCCGGCACGCGCTGACCGGCGCGCAGGCCCGCGTACTGGGCCTGCTGTCCCTGGAGCCGCTGCCCATGCGCCAGCTCGCACTGAAACTGAAGTGCGAGCCGTCGAACGTCACCGGGATCATCGACCGGCTGGAGGCCCGCGGCCTCGTGGAACGCCGCCCCGACCCCGCCGACCGCCGCGTGAAGCTGGCCGCCCCCACGGAGGAGGGCCTGCGCACGGCACGCAGCCTGCGGGACTCACTGGACTTCGCCCGCGAGCCCCTCGCGGGCCTCACCCGGGACGAGCGGGTGTCCCTGCGGGACATGCTGCGCAGGATGGTGGGCGCCGGGGGCGCCGATGACGGCGCTGTCGTGGGCGCGGACGTCGGCGTCTGAGGGCGCCCCACCAGGGCCGCCGACGATGGCCGGGCTCCCGCGGAGGCCAGTGCTTCGCCCGGGCGGCGGTCACAGGACGGCGGGCCGTGACGCCGACGCCTGAGGGGTCCGGCGGAGGCCGCGCACGGCCGGGGAGGGGGCGCCCCGCCCCGGCGCGGCTGACGCGTTCGGAGGCCGCGCACGGCTGGCCCTGCCGAGAGGGCGCCACGCCCGGGCGGCCTTTCGGCGGGCTCGGAGGCCGGTGGCTGGCGGGTCCCGCCGGGAACGGCTGAGCACCCAGGGTGTGGCGGTCACGTGTCGGCGGGCGTGGGCGCCCGGCGGGTCCCCCGGGTGCGACGTCACGTCGCGTGGACCGCCATGACCACCCCCCGGTCCGCCGCAGGCGAAGCCGCCGCTGTGATGCGGACGGCCGCGGCGCGGGTCAGGCGGCCCGTGTGGGCCGCCGTGGCGAGGAGGAGGGGCTGGAGCTGTTCCAGGCCGGAGACGAGGAGCTCCTCGCCCGCGACGAGGACGGGGCGGAACGTCTTCATGGCCTCGGCCGCGGCCTCCGTGAGGTCCGCGAGGGCCGGGAGCGCGGAGCGGACCACCTCGGCCCCGGCACCCGCCGCCCGCTCGGTCAGCGCGATCTGCAGCGGCAGCAGCGGGGCGAGCGCCGCGGTGAGCGCGTCGGCGATCCGCCGCAGCTCGGGCCCCGAGTCACGCAGTACGTCGGCGGCGGCCAGCAGTACGGGCGTGAGGGCGAGCAGCACCCCGGCCGCCGCCCCCGCCGCGGCCGGCAGCAGCGGCGACGACGCCTCGACCAGCTCACCGATCGCCGCCGCCCACTCTTCGACCGCGGGCTCCATCGCGTCGAGCACCGGCAGCAGACTGTCCCCGAGCGCCGTGAGCAGCGCCTGCGCGGGCTCGCTCACCGGGTGGACGGCCAGGGGCGCACCGGTCGTGCCGAGCCGCGTGAGCGTGTCCACGATCCGGTAGAAGGCCTCCTGCGCCTGCGGCGACCCGCTGGCCTCGGCGAGCTCCGCGGTGGTCTGCTGCAGCATCCGCAGCATCTGGCCGCCCGAACCGTCCCGCGGGTCAAGCGTGTTGGCGACAATCCGCGTGATGTTCCCCGCGGTGTCGAGCACTCGGCCCGAGAGCTCTCCCGTGCTGCGCGCCAAGCGCACCACGGACTCCACACCGGGAACGGACGGTATCCGGGTCTGGATCGGAATCGGGATGGGGTTCGGAATCGGGATCGGGTTCATGACCCTCCTCGTTGCTCCGGTGCGGCCCGCGGCGGCCGGGTCGCCCCACTCAGCATGCCCGCTCCATATGAACGTACGGGTTCTTCAAGGGGCGTGAATCAGGTACCAGTCCGGGCGCCGGCCCACCCAAGGCGCCCGCCCGATAGGGTGCGGCCTATGCACGATCTTGGGGCGGGATTCGCGTACTTGTTCAAAGGGCAGCGCTGGGTTGCCCGAAACGGGCGCCAGTTCGGGTTCGGGCTGCTGCCCGGACTGATCACCCTCCTGCTGTACGCCGCCGCACTGACCGCGCTCGCCCTCTGGGGCGGGGACTTCGTCGGCTGGGCCACGCCCTTCGCAGACGACTGGTCCTCGCCCTGGCTCGGTCTGTTCCGCGGCTTCCTGACCGCCGTCCTGTTCGCGCTCGGGCTGCTGCTCGCCGTCCTCACCTTCACGGCGGTGACCCTGCTCGTCGGACAGCCCTTCTACGAGGCGCTGTCCGAGAGGGTCGACCGCTCCGTGTCGCCCGACGGCACCGCGCCCGAGTCGCGGTTGCCGCTGTGGCGAGAGTTGTGGATCTCCGCGCGGGACAGCCTCCGTGTCCTCGTGCGGGCCGCACTCTGGGGCGTACTGCTCTTCGCTCTCGGGTTCATCCCGGTCGTCGGCCAGACGGTGATCCCGGTGCTCGGCTTCTTCGTCACCGGGTTCTTCCTCAGCCAGGAACTCACGTCGGTCGCGATGCAGCGCCGTGGCGTCGAACTCCGCGACCGCTTCACCCTGTTGCGCGCCCGCAAGCCCCTGGCCTGGGGCTTCGGCGCGCCACTGGCCGTCGCTTTCCTGGTGCCGTTCGTCGCGGTGTTCCTGATGCCGGGCGCGGTGGCGGGCGCGACGCTGATGGCGCGGGATCTGCTCGGTGAGCGCACCCGGGACGACGGCACCGCCGAGGAACAGGGCGAACAGGCCGACGAAGAGATAGCGGAAGGGGAGTCAGCAGTCTCATGACCGAACTGATAGCCGTCGCCGTCATCACCGTCCTCGCCGTGATCAGCCCCGGCGCGGACTTCGCCATGGTCGTCCGCAACAGCTACCTCTACGGGCGCGCGACAGGCGTACTCGCCGCCGTCGGCGTCGCCGCCGGCGTCCTCGTCCACGTCACGTACACGATGCTCGGCGTCGGGCTGCTGATCGCGCACTCCACGGGCCTGTTCACCGTGATCAAGCTGGTCGGTGCCGCGTATCTCGTGTACATCGGCATCCGTACCTTCCGGGCGCGCGGCGACGTGGAGGTGGACCTGGAGAACAAGTCCGCGCTCACGCCCCTGGCCGCGCTGCGTACGGGCTTCCTCACGAACGTCCTGAATCCGAAGACCACCCTCTTCGTGGTCTCCACCTTCACCCAGGTGGTGCGGCCCGACACCCCGGCCGCCCAGCAGGCGGCGTACGGGCTGTTCATGTCGTTCGCGCACCTGGCGTGGTTCGCGCTCGTCGCGGTCCTCTTCTCGCAGGACCGGCTCCGTACGGCGATGCTCAGGGGGCAGAAGGTGATCAACAAGGCGATCGGCTCGGTCCTCGCCGGCCTCGGCATCAGCCTGGCCTTCGCGCCGTCCCACTGACTCCCGGACCCCGGTTTCGCACCCCGGGTTGCGGATCAGGTGCCGCCCAGCAGCCGGAGGAAGTCCCGGAACGCCTCCGGCATGTCCACCGCGTCGGGGTCGAGAAGCCACTGGAACTGCAGCCCGTCCATCACCGCCACCATCAGTGGAGCCGCCTGCTCGGGGGTCAGCCCGCCGGGCAGCCGGTCGCCGTACTCGGCGCGCAGCACCTGCGCCATGTTGCCGCGCACCGCGGCGTACCGCCGTGTGAAGAACTCCCGCGCCGGATGCCCCTCCGCGACGCTCTCGCCCAGCAGGGCCGAGAAGGTCTGCACGATGCCGGGCCGCATCGCGTTGTACTCGACGAGCGAGCCCAGCAGGTCGAGCCGCCACTGCGAGTCCGGCACCGAGTCCCACTGGTCGCGCTCCTCCAGTACGGCGACGAGCAGTGCCTCCTTGGTGGGGAAGTAGTGCAGCAGCCCCTGCTGTGTGAGCCCGACCCGCTCGGCGACCGCGGCCAGGCTGGCGCCCCGGTAACCGCGCTCGGCGATCACCTCCAGGGCGGCGCGCAGGATCTCCGCGCGGCGCTCCTCGCTTCGTGCCCTGGTAGCCATGGCGTCGGTTTCCTTCCTTTCGGCTGCAGCCGTCTCGTCAGCCGGTGGCGGCTCAGCCGGACCAGTAGAACAGCCGCGGTCACCCGGCTGCGGACTCCGGCAGCGCCTCGCCCGTCTCCAGCAGCGTCTTGAGGCTGGACAGCAGCGCGGGCCAGCCGCCGCGGATCATGTCCAGGACGGTGCTCCCGGGGTCGAAGCCGTCGTGCACGACGGTCAGCTTGACCATCTGCCCGAGCGGTTCGATCTCGAACGTCACCTTCGACCGGCGCTCGGCGGAGATCCTTGCGAGCACGTCGTCGCTCACCCCGACGGCCTTCGCCCACTCCGGTGTGAAGGTGTGCCAGGTGTAGGACAGGCGGCGGCCGGGCTCGGCCTCGAGGACGACCTGGGCGGGGTCGGCGGTCTTCTCGCCGCTCTGCTCCCAGACCATCGTCGAACCGGGAGTCCAGTCGGTCTCGAACGCCACGCCCCAGTAGCGGCGGGTGAACGCCGGGTCGGTCAGGGCCTGCCAGAGCCGTTCCGGTGTGGTGTTGATGTAGGTCGTGTAGACGAACTCGTTGCTGGTCATGGGTTCTTGCTCCAATGCTCGCTTGAGGTCGGCGAGCGCGCGCACCCGCTCACGGTCGTACTGGTCGATCCAGCGCTCGGCGATGGCGTTGATCGGTTCCGCGTTGAGGTAGTGCAGCTTCTCGCGGCCGCGCCACACCGTGGTCACCAGGTTCGCCGTCTCCAGTACCGCGAGGTGCTTGCTGACGGACTGGCGGGCCATGGCGAGCCCTGCGCACAGTTCGCGCAGGCTCTGCCCGTTGCGGGCGTTCAGGCTGTCCAGCAGTCGGCGGCGGCTGGGATCGGCCAGTGCCTTGAACACCTCGTCCATCGTCTCTCGCCACCCCATTCATGCAGCCATTCGGCTGCATAAAACATAGGCAGCCGCGTGGCTGCATGTCAACCGTGCCCCGTCACCTGCCGCCTCTGGTCTTCGCCTGACTCTGCCGGTCTTCGCGTAACGAGAAGACGTAACGAGGAAATAACGAAACCTACCGCCCTACAGGACTCCAGGTGCACGATGGGGGACGCCCAAGGGGCTTCAACGAGGAGGTGCCACCGTGGCGGAGACCCACGCAGACCAGGCCCGTGAGGCGGCGGTGCAGGCCGCGCTCGGCAAGCTCGACCTCGACGCCAAGGCGCGGCTGCTCGCCGGACAGGACATGTGGTCGCTGCCCGCGCTGCCGGAGATCGGGCTCGCGTCGCTCGTGATGTCCGACGGCCCCATCGGCGTCCGGGGCGTCCGCTGGACCGCCGACGACCCCTCCATCGCGCTGCCGTCCCCGACGGCGCTCGCCGCCACCTGGGACCCGGATCTCGCCCGCCGCGCCGGCACCCTGCTGGCGCAGGAGGCCCGCCGCAAGGGCGTCCACGTCCTCCTCGCGCCGACCGTGAATCTGCAGCGTTCCCCGCTCGGCGGCCGCCACTTCGAGGCGTACAGCGAGGACCCGTATCTCACGGGCCGTATCGGCACGGGCTATGTGCAGGGCGTGCAGTCCGGCGGCGTCGGCACCACCGTCAAGCACTTCGTGGCGAACGACGCCGAGACCGACCGCTTCACCGTGAACAACGTCGTCTCCGCCCGGGCCCTGCGCGAGCTGTACCTCGCGCCCTTCGAGGCCATCGTCGAAGACGCCCGCCCCTGGGGCATCATGACCGCATACAACGCGGTCAACGGCACGACGATGACCGAGCACCGCCACCTCGTGAACGAGATCCTCCGCGGCGAATGGGGCTTCGACGGCTTCAACGTCTCGGACTGGATGGCCGCCCGGTCGACGACCGGCACCATCGAGGGCGGCCTCGACGTCGCAATGCCGGGCCCGGTGACCGTGTACGGCGAGGCGCTGGCGGCCGCCGTCCGCGCGGGCGAGGTCGAGGAGGCGAAGGTCGACGAGGCCGTACGCAACGTCCTGCGGCTCGCCGCCCGCGTCGGCGCCCTCGAAGGCGCCGAACCGGTGGTGGCCGAGCCGCCCGCCGAGATCGACGGGGAGGCCCTGGCCCGCGAGATCGCCCGCCGCTCCTTCGTGCTCGTACGGAATGAGGCCACGGGCGAAGGGCGCCCCATCCTCCCCATCGATCCGTCCCGCGGACGTAAGATCGCGCTGCTCGGCGCCGCCGCCCGCGACGCGCGCGTGCTGGGCGGCGGCTCCGCGACCGTCTTCCCGAGGCGCATCGTCTCCCCGCTCGACGGCCTCACCGCCGCACTGCCCGCCGGCGCCGTGACGTACGCGCTCGGCGCCGATCCCACCGAGGAACTCGCCGCCGCCGGCAAGGGGTTCGAGCTGCGTGCCGTCTGCCGCGACGCCGCGGGCGAGATCATCGGTACGGCGTCCGTGCCGGGCGGCCAGATCCAGTGGCTCGGCGACGACCTGCCCGAGGGGGTCACCTACGACGCCCTGCACAGCGTCGAACTCAGCGGCACCTTCACCCCGCGTGAGAGCGGCGCCCACTCCTTCGGCACCCGCGGTCTCGGCGGCTTCCGGCTCACCGTCGCGGGCGAGGTGCTCTTCGAGGGTGTGCAGGGGCTCGGGCCGGAGTCGGATCCGTTCGAGGCGTTCTTCGGCGCACCGGTCGAGCGCGGCCGCGCCGAGCTCACGGTGGGCGAGCCGGTCGAGGTCTCCCTCCATCACGTCGTCGCCAAGATCGACGACGCCCCCATCCAAGCCGTCGGCTTCTCCCTCGTCCACCGCGAGCCGCAGCGCGACGCCGACGAGCTGATCGCCGAGGCCGTCGAGGCCGCGCGCAGCGCCGACGCGGCGATCGTGGTCGTCGCCACCACCGACCGTGTGGAGTCCGAGGGCTTCGACCGCACGGACCTGAGGCTCCCCGGCCGCCAGGACGATCTCGTACGGGCCGTGGCCGCCGTCAACCCCAACACGGTCGTGGTCGTCAACTCCGGCTCCCCGGTGGAGCTGCCGTGGCGCGAGGACGTCGCGGCTGTCCTGCTCAGCTGGTTCCCGGGCCAGGAAGGCGGCGCCGCGCTGGCCGACGTCCTGCTCGGCGCGTACGAACCGGGCGGCCGGCTGCCCACCACCTGGCCCGCGACGCTGGAGGACGCCCCGGTCACCCAGGTCACCCCGACCGACGGTGAACTCCGCTACTCCGAGGATGTGTTCATCGGCTACCGCGCCTGGGACAAGACGGGCACGACCCCCGCGTACCCCTTCGGCCACGGCCTCGGCTACACCGACTGGACGTACGAATCGATCGAGGCGGACGGCCCGACGGTGACGGTGCGCGTCCGGAACTCCGGTGAGCGCGTGGGCCGCGAGGTCGTCCAGGTCTACGTCGCGCCGGTCGAGGTCGGCGCGGACAGGCAGGTGCGCCAGCTGGCCGGTTTCGCGGGCGTCGAAGCGGCGCCCGGCGAGACCGCCGAGGTCACCGTCCCACTCCGGCGCCGGGCCTTCGAGATCTGGGACGAGCAGTCCGGCGCGTGGACGGTGGTGAAGGGTGCGTACGAGATCCAGGCGGGCCGGTCGGTCGCCGACCGCTGCCTGAGCGCGACGATCGAGGTGTGAGCGCGACGATCGAGGTCTGAGTACGCGGTGTTGCGGGGTCCGTCAGTCCCGGACCCCGAACCCGAACACCGTTTCCGACCGGAACACCTCGCCCGGCCGCAGCACGGTGCTCGGGAACTCCGGCCGGTTGGGGGAGTCGGGGAAGTGCTGGGTCTCCAGGGCGACACCGGCGCCCGGGGCGTACGGATCGCCGTCGAGGTGGTCCGCCGTGTACAGCTGGAGGCCCGGCTCGGTCGTGGCGACGGTCAGCACCCGTCCGGACGCCGGGTCGTACAGCTCCGCGACCTGCTCGGAAGCGCTGGTGACCCCCTTGTCGAGCACGAAGTTGTGGTCGTATCCGCCGCCGACCTTCCGTGGAGCGCGGAAGTCGAACCGGGTCCCCTCGACGTCCGACAGCTCACCGGTCGGGATCAGGTCCGCGTCGACCGGCGTGTACCGGGACGCCGCGATCTGCACCTCGTGCGCGGCCGCGGCCGCGGAACCGGCGTCGGCCAGGTTCCAGTAGCTGTGGTTCGTCAGGTTCACCACGGTCGGTGCGTCGGTGACCGCCTCGTACGCGATGCGCAGCGCGCCCGACTCGTCCAGCGAGTACGTCGCGGAGACCTCCAGGCGGCCCGGGAAGCCCTCCTCGCCATGCGGGCTCACCCGCGACAGCCGCACTCCGTGCTCCATGGGTTCCGCGTCCCACACGCGCCGGTCGAAGCCCTCCTCGCCGCCGTGCAGGCTGTTCGGCCCGTTGTTCTGCGCCAGGTGGTAGATGTCGCCGTCCAGCGCGAAACGGCCGTTCGCGATCCGGTTCGCATAGCGTCCGACCAGCGCGCCGAAGTACGGCCCGGGGTTCTCCAGATAGCCCTGGAGATCGGGCAGCGCCAGCGCCACCTGGGCACTGCGCCCGTCCCGGTCAGGGACCTCGGCCGACTGCACGATCCCGCCGTACGTCAGGACGCGCACGCGCACACCGCCCCGTTCCAGGGTCCAGCGGTGGACGGGCGTGCCGTCGGGAAGCGTGCCGAAGAGTTCGCTGTGCATGATCAGGACCCTACGCCCGGGCCGGTGGCGGCGCGTGATCAGGGCACCCGGATACGGCCCGTACTACTCGGGCGGGTTCGTCGCCGTCACCGTGCGGTAGGCGATGGCGGCCAGCCGCGCCTGTCCGTCCCTGCTGGGGTGGAACCAGTCCCAGTGGCTCAACTGCTGGGTGCTGAACCGGTACTCGAAGACCGCCCCGCCGTCGAACCGGCAGTGGTCGTCCCGCGCGCAGACGTCCTTCAGCACCTTGTTGTAGGCGACCACGCGCTTCTGCACGGTGTCCCGGCGCTTCATCGCGGCCGCGTCCACCACGTCGGCGTCGCCCAGCATGGACGGGCAGATGCCCAGCTTCCACACCTGCTTGCCCATCGGATTGGTGCGCCCCTGCGACCAGAGCCGCTTCAGGTTCGGCACGCTCGCCACGTACACCTGGGCCTTGGGCAGCTCGCGGCGCAGCGTCCGCATCGCGTCCTCGAACTGGTCGCGGAAGTCGTCCACCGAGGTCATCGCGGACGTCGACTCGCGGCAAGCGTCGTTGGCGCCGGCCATCACCGCCACCAGTTGGGGACGGCGCGCCGCCGCCTTCGCCATCTGCGCGGCCACGTCCGCCATCCGGGCGCCGGTCACGGCGTAGTTCCAACTGTGTGCGGCCGCGCGCTGCTTCCCCAGCAGCCGCACCGCCAGGCTGCGCACCGTCTTGTCACTGCCCGTCGCCCAGGACACCTCGGGACAGTCGGAAAGCACCGAACACGCGTCGAACCCGCGGGTGATGGAGTCCCCCACGGCGGCCACCGAGGACGGGCTGCGGTCCCACGTCGGCGTGGGCTTGGCGGACGCCGTCCCTCGCTTCGAGGAGCCGTGCGGACCGGGGGAGTTGCCACCGGTGATGTCGCAGGCGGCCAGTCCCGCGGCGCCCAGAAGAACCGCCGTCACCCCGGCGACGGCGGCACGCACGCGGTGGCTGCGCTTCCGCATCCCTGCTCCCCTCTGTCGTTCGGGCCACCCCCTGGGAACGTCGCACGCGGGGCGGCCGTTCCCGGGACCGTACGCGAACGGATCCCCGGACCGGACGCGATCGCGGGCGCCCCGGCACCCGGGCGGCGGCACTCGGGGGTCCCGCCGAGTGAATGCCGGGCGTTTCCCGGCAGCGGGACCGACGGTACGTCACACTCCTTGCCCCGCTGCACGGTAGCCTCGGCCCCGTGGCGCCCGGCCACTGCCGGCTCGGCAGCGACAGGGCCGCCGGTCCACCCCGTGGGCACCCCGCTGTACCGGTTCCGCTAAATTACAACAAGTCTGCTCTGTCCCTTTTGAGAAAAATCGCTTGGCACGGGCGCGAGGCCGTCGGCAGACGGCGCACCTCGTCCCACCCTGGAGGTCCCGGTGACGACACGTGGAGTTCTGTACGTGCACTCCGCGCCGCGCGCGCTGTGCCCGCACATCGAGTGGGCAGTCGCGGGCGTGCTCGGCACGCGCGTCAACCTCGACTGGATCAGGCAGCCCGCGTCGCCGGGCACCTGGCGGTCCGAGTTCTCCTGGCAGGGCCAGGTGGGCACCGCCTCCAAGCTCGCCTCCGCGCTGCGCGGCTGGCATCTGCTGCGCTTCGAGGTCACGGCCGAGCCCTGCGCCACGGCCGAGGGCGAACGCTACAGCGCCACGCCCGAGCTGGGCATCTTCCACGCCGTCACCGGCATCCACGGCGACATCCTGATCCCCGAGGACCGGCTGCGCGCCGCACTCGCCCGCGCCCAGCACGGCGAGACCGACCTCGAAGCGGAGATCGCCAAGCTCCTCGGCAAGCCCTGGGACGACGAACTGGAGCCCTTCCGGTACGCGGGCGAGGGCGCACCGGTGCGGTGGCTGCACCAGGTCGTCTGACGGCACCTCACGCATACATCTGACGGGACCTCACCGACACGCCGAAGGGCCCCCACCGCCTGGTGGGGGCCCTTCGACTACGTACGACGCTTACGTACGACCAGCTCAGACCGTACGGAACGCCAGCACCACGTTGTGGCCGCCGAAGCCGAACGAGTCGTTCAGGGCCGCGATCCGGCCCTCGGGCAGGGCGCGGGCCTCGCCGCGGACCACGTCGGCGTTGACCTCGGGGTCGAGGTTGTCGATGTTGATGGTCGGCGGGGCGATGCGGTGCTGGAGCGCGAGGACCGTGGCCACGGTCTCCACGCCGCCGGCGCCGCCCAGCAGGTGACCGGTCATCGACTTCGTACCGGAGATCGCCATGTGGTCGACGTCGTCGCCGAACACCTTGCGCAGCGCCTTGATCTCGGCGACGTCGCCCTGCGGCGTCGACGTGGCGTGCGCGTTGATGTGCACGATCTCGGCGGGCTTGAGGTCGGTCGCGTCGAGGAGGTTCTGCAGGGCGTGCGCGATGCCGTTGCCGGAGGGCTCGGGCTGCGTGATGTGGTGGCCGTCGGCCGAGATGCCCTGGCCGATCGCCTCGGCGTAGATCCTGGCGCCGCGGGCCTTGGCGTGCTCCTCCGACTCGAGGATGACCACGCCGGCACCCTCGCCGAGGACGAAGCCGTCACGGCCCGAGTCGTAGGGGCGCGAGGCGCCCTGCGGGTCGTCGTTGTTCTTGGACATCGCCATCATGTTGCCGAACGCGACGATCGGCAGCGGGTGGATGGCGGCCTCAGTGCCGCCCGCGACGACGACGTCCGCACGGCCGGTGCGGATCATCTCGATCGCGTAGCCGATGGCCTCCGCGCCGGACGCACAGGCGCTCACCGGGGTGTGGACACCGGCGCGGGCGCCCACCTCCAGGCCGACGTTGGCGGCCGGGGAGTTGGGCATCAGCATGGGGACGGTGTGCGGCGAGACGCGGCGTACGCCCTTCTCCCGCAGCACGTCGTACTGGTCGAGGAGGGTCGTCACGCCGCCGATGCCGGAGGCGATGACCGCGCCCAGACGGTCGGGGTTGACGGACGCGTCCTCGCCGGCCTTGCCGGTGAAACCGGCGTCCTTCCAGGCCTCCTGAGCCGCGATCAGCGCGAACTGCGCCGAGCGGTCCAGCTTGCGGGCCTGCGGCCGAGGGATGATCTCACCCGGGTCGACGGCGATCTGCGCGGCGATACGGACCGGGAGGTCGGCGGCCCACTCCTGCTCGAGGATGCTGACGCCGGAACGGCCGGCGACCAGGGCCTCCCAGGTGGAGGCCGCGTCGCCACCCAGCGGTGTGGTTGCGCCGATACCGGTGACGACCACGGTGCGATTGGTCGAGCTCACAGGAATTCTTTCTCCAACGGATACGAAGGTTCAGCGGCGCCACCGCCGGGTGGCGGAGCGGCGGGCACATGGTCCGTGATCCGGGCACACGGCCCGTGATCGCGGACGCAAGCCCTTGATCGGTCGATCAGGCCTGGTGCTTGAGGATGTAGTCGACGGCGTCGCCGACGGTCTTGAGGTTCTTGACGTCGTCGTCCGGGATCTTGACGTCGAAGCGCTCTTCGGCGGCGACGACGACCTCGACCATCGACAGCGAGTCGACGTCCAGGTCATCGGTGAAGGACTTGTCCAGCTGGACGTCCTCGGTGGGGATCCCGGCGATCTCGTTCACGATCTCGGCGAGACCGGCGACGATCTCTTCCTGAGTGGCGGCCATGTTGGCGCTCCTTCGCTGTATCCAGAGGGTGTGGCGGTTTCCGCCCGGAAAAGTCCGGACGGTGCCTAGGGGAGGGTAACGACCGTTGCGGCGTATGCGAGACCCGCCCCGAAGCCGATGACGAGCGCGGTGTCGCCGCTCTTCGCCTCGCCGGTCGCCAGAAGCCGCTCCATCGCGAGCGGAATCGAGGCGGCCGAGGTGTTGCCGGTGGTCTCCACGTCACGGGCGACCGTGACGTGCTCCGGCAGCTTGAGAGTCTTCACCATCGAGTCGATGATCCGCATGTTGGCCTGGTGCGGAATGAAGACGTCCAGGTCGTCCGGGGCGATTCCGGCCGCGTCCAGCGCCTGCTGCGCGACCTTCGCCATCTCGAACACGGCCCAGCGGAACACCGCCTGGCCCTGCTGCGTGATCGCGGGGAACTTGATCTCGCCCTTGTCGTCGAGCGGCAGATTGGCCACGTCGCCGACGCGGAAGCGGTCCCACGGGACGGTCTGCTTGATCGTCTCGGACTTGTCGCCCTCCGAACCCCACACGGTGGGGCCGATGTTGGGCTCCTGGGACGGGCCGACGACGACCGCGCCGGCGCCGTCGCCGAACAGGAAGGCCGTCGCGCGGTCCTCCAGGTCGGTCAGGTCGCTGAGCCGCTCGACGCCGATGACGAGCACGTACTCCGCGGAGCCCTCGACGACCAGGCCCTTGGCGAGCGTCAGGCCGTAACCGAAGCCCGCGCAGCCGGCCGAGATGTCGAACGCGGCGGCCTTGTTCGTGCCGATCTTGTCGGCGATCTCTGTGGCGACGGCCGGGGTCTGGCTGAAGTGCGAGACGGTGGAGACGACTACGGCCCCGATCTGCTCGGCCGTGATCCCGGCATCGGCGATCGCCTTGCCGGAGGCCTCGATCGACATGGCCGCGACGGTCTCCTCGGGGGATGCCCAGTGGCGGGTCGCGATGCCGGAGCGCGAGCGGATCCACTCGTCGGACGAGTCGATCTTCTCAAGGATCACCTCATTGGGCACCACCCGGGTCGGACGGTAGCCGCCGACGCCGAGGATGCGCGCATACGGGGAACCCTTGCTGGGCTTGATCTTCGACATGCTCCGGGGCTCCTTCTCAGGCCGTCTGCGCGCTGTGCTCGGCGATGAGTTCGCGGGCAGCGTCCAGGTCGTCGGGGGTCTTCAGCGCCAGCGTCTGCACACCCGGCAGCGCGCGCTTGGCGAGGCCGGTCAGCGTCCCGCCCGGGCACACCTCAAGGAGCGCGGTCACACCCAGCTTCTGGAACGTCTCCATGCACAGGTCCCAGCGGACCGGATTGGCGACCTGGCCGACCAGGCGCGAGACGACCTCGGCACCGGTCTCGACCGCCTGGCCGTCCTTGTTCGAGACGTACGTGACCGTCGGGTCGGCGGGCACCAGGGCCTCCGCCGCCTCGGCGAGCTTCTCGACCGCGGGCGCCATGTGCCGGGTGTGGAAGGCACCGGCGACCTGCAGGGGAACCACGCGGCGCACGCCTTCGGGCTTGTCCTCGGCCAGTGCGGCCAGCTGCTCGACGGTGCCGGCGGCCACGATCTGGCCCGCGCCGTTCACGTTCGCCGGGGTCAGGCCGAGCTTCTCCAGGTGCGGGACCACGGTCTCGGGGTCCCCGCCCAGCATGGCGGACATGCCGGTCTGCGTGATGGCGGCGGCCTCGGCCATGGCCAGTCCCCGCTTGCGTACGAGCTGGAGGGCGGCAGTGTCGTCCAGGACGCCCGCGAACGCGGCCGCGGTGATCTCGCCGACGCTGTGGCCTGCGACCGCGCCCGGCGTGACCTCCAGGGCGGAGGCCGACAGCAGACCGGCGGCGACCAGCAGCGGCTGGGCCACGGCGGTGTCGCGGATCGCGTCCGCGTCGGCCTGCGTGCCGTAGTGGGCGAGGTCGAGCCCGATGGCGTCCGACCATGCGGCGATGCGGTCGGCGGCGCCGGGAAGTTCGAGCCAGGGGGTCAGGAAGCCGGGCGTCTGGGCGCCTTGGCCGGGAGCGACGAGTACGAGCACTCTCACACTCTCTCTTGCGGACGGCCGCAGCCGCCCGTGGGGACAGGGACGAAGAACCGCAGGGGGAATTGTAGGCCCCCGACAAATGGCTACGACTGAGGATCGCCGTTGGTCAGGCGCCCGAGGATCAGGGCGATGCGCAGCGTGAACGCGGAGCGTACATCGGAGGGCGACCAGCCGGTGACGTCAGTCACACGTCGGAGCCGGTAGCGAACGGTGTTCGGGTGAACGAAAAGCATCCGGGCAGCCCCTTCGAGGGAGCTCGCCTGCTCCAGGTAGACGCTCAGAGTCTCGAGGAGTGCCGAACCGGCCTCCTCCAGCGGTCTGTAGATCTCCTCCACCAGTTGTTCGCGTGCGGAGGGATCCATGGCGATCGCACGCTCAGGGAGCAGATCGTCGGCGAGCACCGGACGGGGAGCGTCCTGCCATGCGGAGCACGCCTTGAGTCCCGCCGCCGCGGCCTGCGCGGATCTGGTGGCGGCCAGCAGGTCGGGGACGATGGGCCCGGCCACCACGGGTCCGGGGGCATACGGCCCGATCAGCGCCTTCGCGACGCGCAGCGGATTGTCGTCGCCGCCCGCGATGACGACCAGGCGGTCGCCCAGCACCCCGGTGAGGACCTGCAGCTTGGCATGGCGGGCCGCGCGGCGGATCGCCTCGACGGTCAGCTCGCTGTCACCGTCCGGTGCCGTGCCCAGCACCACGCACACATGCTCGGGGGAGTTCCAGCCGAGGGCGGCGGCCCGGGAGACGGCGCCCTCGTCGGCCTCGCCGGAGAGCACCGCGTTCACCACCAGCGACTCCAGGCGGGCGTCCCATGCACCGCGGGCCTCGGCCGCCTGCGCGTACACCTGCGCGGTGGCGAAGGCGATCTCCCGCGCGTAGACGAGCAGCGCCTCCCGCAGGACGGACTCGTCCCCGGGCGCCGCGACCTCCTCGATCGCGGACTCCATCACCTCGATGGTCGTACGCACCATCTCGACGGTCTGCCGCAGGGTGATCGCCCTGGTCAGCTCGCGCGGCGCCGTACCGAAGACGTCCGTGGAGATCGCCTGGGGCGCGTCCGGGTGCCGGAACCACTCGGTGAACGCGGCGATACCGGCCTGTGCGACCAGACCGATCCAGGAACGGTTCTCCGGGGGCATCGCCCGGTACCACGGCAGCGTCTCGTCCATCCGCGCGATGGCCTGGGCGGCGAGGCTGCCGGAGGATTTCTCCAGCCGCTTCAGGGTCGCGGCGTGCGGATGCGGGACGGATGCTGAATGCGCAGGGAGCGCGGTTTCTGGTTCGGGCACATGGACAAGACTGCCTCATCCGGACGGACGGGCCGCCAGTCGGGTCTACCGTGGAATCCGTGATGGACGTACGGCGCGCGGGCGAGCGCTATCGAGGAGGGGACCCGGCCACCGGGATCGAGTCCCTGCACGCCTTCTCCTTCGGGCCCCACTACGACCCCGGCAATCTGCGCTTCGGCGCCGTCATCGCCTGCAACGAGGAGCGCCTCGCGCCCGGCGCCGGCTTCACCGAGCACCCGCACAGCCACACCGAGATCGTGACCTGGGTCGTCGAGGGCGAACTCACACACCGCGACTCACAGGGCCACGAGTCCGTCGTACGGTCCGGCGACGTGCAGCGCCTCAGCGCGGGCGGCGGCGTACGGCACGTCGAACGCAACGACGGCGCCGCCCCGCTGGTCTTCATCCAGATGTGGCTGGCCCCCGCGGAACCGGGCGGCGACCCCGCGTACGAGGTCGTGCACGGCATCGCGGACTCGACGCCGTACGCCGTGCCCGAGGCGGGCGCGATGCTGCACGTACGACGTCTGACGGCGGGGGAGCGCACCGCCGTACCGGACGCCGCCTTCGCGTACGTACACGTGGTACGGGGCGAAGTCCGCCTGGACAGCGTGGTGTTGACCGATGGCGACTCGGCCCGCATCGGCGACGCGAAGGGCCTGGAACTGGAGGCGGGGGCGGAGGGCCCGGCGGAGGTCCTGGTGTGGGAGATGGCAGCAGTTGACTGAGTCCGCTACAGCTGTGGGCAGGCGTTCCGCACGGGGCGATGGGGGTCCCCCCTGCTCGAGCGGAGCCGAGAGCTTGGGGGAGGGTGGGCACAGCGGAACCCCGCGACGCCGGGCAACGCCTTGAAACCCCCGAGCAACCCCGTCCAACCTCAGCCGTCAGAGCTCGGCAAGCACCGCATCCGTAAAAGCGGGCCAAGCCTCAACAGCCCAGGGCCCGAACGCCCGATCCGTGAGGGCCACGCAAGCGACCCCCGCGACGGGGTCGATCCACAGGAACGTCCCCGACTGGCCGAAGTGCCCGAAGGTGCGGGGCGAGGACGAACTTCCCGTCCAGTGGGGCGACTTGCCGTCCCGGATCTCGAACCCGAGCCCCCAGTCGTTGGGGTTCTGATGCCCGTACCCGGGCAGGACCCCCTTCGTCCCCGGATACTGCACGGTCATCGCCTCGGCCACCGTCCGCGGGTCGAGCAACCGCGGCGCCTGCACCTCGGCCGCGAACCGGACCAGGTCGTCGACCGTCGAGACGCCGTCCTTGGCGGGAGACCCGTCGAGCGTCGTGGAGGCCATGCCGAGCGGCTCGAGGACGGCCTGCCGGGCGTACTCGGCGAACGGGATCTCCGTCGCCTTCGCGACATGATCGCCAAGCACCTCGAAGCCCGCGTTCGAGTACAGCCGCCGCATCCCCGGCGCCGCCGTCACCCGGTGCTCGTCGAAGGCGAGCCCGGACGTGTGGGCCAGCAGATGCCGCACCGTCGACCCCTCGGGCCCGGCCGGCTCGTCGAGTTCGATCGCACCCTCTTCGTACGCGACCAGCGCCGCGTACGCCGCGAGGGGCTTGGTGACCGAGGCGAGCGGGAAGCGGTGGCCCGTGGGGCCGTGCGAGCCCAGGAGCGCCCCGTCCGCGCGGACGACGGCCGCGGCCGCGGTCGGGACCGGCCAGTTCTCGATCAACGCAAGGCTCTGCATGCGTACGAGCGTAAGTGCCTTACAAGATCAGCCGCATCGAGGGGTCCGGCTTGCGTACGAAACCGAGCGAGGCGTACAGCGGCTCAGCCTCCGCGGACGCGTTGAGGTCCACGCTGCCCGCGCCGCGCTCACGGAACCAGTCGAGCAGCGCGCCCATGCACGCGCGTGCGTACCCCTTCCGCCGCTGGTCCGGGTCCGTGGCGACGCTGAAGACGTAACCCACCGCGCCGTGCGGATTGCCCGCGCGGCCGATCCGGTACTCCATCGTCCCGGCCACCATCGTCGCCAGCACACCCGGCCGGTCCGGATGGTCGACGACGAAGGCCGCGAAGTCCCCGTCGGGGTCCGCGAGTCTGCCGCGTATCGTGATGATCGATGCCGCATGCCAGTCGGTCGGCTCGCCCTTGGCGAAGGCCGAGTCGATCATGATCTGACGCAGCCTCAGTATTTCCTCTGCGTCCTCGGGCCCGGCGCGGCGTACAAGACTCATGATCGGCACCGTAGCGACCGGGGGCTGGGCCGTCCCCCGATTTTTCCCGCGGCTTTGACCGGTTCCGCTTGCTTGGAGTCCACTCCAAGGTCATAGCGTGGAGGACATGACGGTGATGGAAACCACAGCCACACCCATACTGACCACGACCAAGACCAAGAACGCCGCCAAAGCGCGCAGAACCGGCACCTCGGCTGTCGGCGCCTCGGCCGTCGGCAGGAGCGACCCCCAGGGCGACGCCAGGGCCGATGCCTGCGCCTCGGCGCCGCAGGCGCATCCGCGCCCGGACGGTCAGGACCGCTACACGATCAGCGAGGTCGTCGCCTTCACGGGCCTGACCGCGCACACTCTGCGCTGGTACGAGCGGATCGGGCTGATGCCCGACATCAACCGCTCGCACACCGGGCAGCGCCGCTACAGCAACCGCGACCTGGACTGGCTCTCCTTCGTCGGAAAGCTCCGCCTGACCGGTATGCCCGTCGCGGACATGGTCCGCTACGCCGAGCTGGTGCGCGAGGGCGACCACACCTTCCACGAGCGGCAGGAGCTGCTGGAGTCGACCCGCAGGGACGTTCTGTCCCGTATCGCCGAGCTCCAGGACACCCTGGCCGTGCTCGACCACAAGATCCAGTTCTATGGCGGCGCCCGACAGGCGCCGGAGAGGGCTTGAGCCTGATGAGTGGTATGCCGACGACGCAGCTGGGAACCGGCGGACCCGAGGTGGGCGCCCAGGGCCTCGGCTGCATGGGAATGAGCTTCGCCTACGGTCCGACGGACGCGGACGAGGCCCGGGCCACCCTCGAGCGCGCCCTCGAACTCGGGGTCACGCTGTACGACACCGCCGACGCGTACGGCATGGGCGAGAACGAGAAGTTCCTGTCGCCCTTCGTCAAGGCGCACCGGGACGAGCTCGTCATCGCGACGAAGTTCGCCCTGTCCATCCCGCCGGAAGACCCCACGAAGCGGATCATCCGCAACGACGCGCCCTACATCCGCGAGGCCGTCGACGCCAGCCTCCGGCGCCTGGACATCGACGTCATCGACCTCTACTACATGCACCGCCGCGACCCGGACGTGCCGATCGAGGAGACGGTCGGCGTCATGGCCGAACTCGTCGCCGCCGGCAAGGTCAAGCACCTCGGCCTCAGCGAGGTCACCGGCTCGGAGCTGCGCGCCGCCCAGGCCGTCCATCCGATCGCCGCTGTGCAGTCCGAGTGGTCGCTGTTCAGCCGCGACATCGAGGAGGGCGTGGTCCCGGCCGCCGCCGAGCTGGGCGTGGCCCTCGTGCCGTACTCGCCGCTCGGCCGCGGCTTCCTCACCGGCTCGTTCGTCAACGCGGACAAGGACCTCAGCGCCGACGACTTCCGCCGCCAGCAGCCCCGCTTCACCGGCGACAACGCGGCGGCCAACGCCGCTCTGCTGGAGCCGGTGCACGCCGTCGCCGACGCGCACGGTGCCTCGCTCGGCCAGATCGCGCTGGCCTGGGTGCAGCAGCGGGCCGGCGTCCACGGGCTGCCCGTCGTCCCCATTCCGGGCACCCGCAAGCGCACCCGCGTCGAGGAGAACGCCGCCGCCACGCGCATCACCCTCACGGACGACGAGCTCGCGCTTCTGGAGCCCATCGCGGCCAAGGTCGCGGGAGACCGCTACCCGGACATGTCGTTCACGTCGGCGGGGCGGGAGTAACGCGGGCCGCGCGCCGACCGGGGAATGCGTACGCGCCGGGCCGCTTCGGCTCGGCGCGTAGCCGAGGCGGCCGGGCTCCCGCCGTGTGCCACTCCGTGCGCCCGGTTCGAGGCCCGCAGGCGCAGGTCCCGCGGGAACCGCGGACCCGGGGAGACGGGCCCGCTCACAGCTCCGCCAGCAACTCGGCCTTCTTCGTGGTGAACTCCTTGTCCGTCACCAGGCCCGCCTTGTGCAGTTCGCCGAGGTGGCGGATGCGGTCCGCGATGTCGGCCGGGTCGGGCCGCGCGGCCCGCGCCCCGGCGCCCGGCAGGGACCCGGCCGAAGCGGCAGCCGCGGACCCGGCTCCCGTGACCGCGGCCGGCCCGGAGGCCCGCACCGCCGCCAGTACCGACGCGGCGAAGGGCAGCGACTCGTGCACCGGCCCGTAGCCGAGCCCGAAGACCACCGACGCCGGATCCTGGTCCGCCTGCGCCGGCCGCACGCCGGACGACTCGCGGTGCAGCAGCCGCAGATGACCCTCGAAGACCTCGGGGGAGCGCCACTCCACCCCGCTGAGATCCGTCACCCGGAAACTCTGGTCGCCGGCCTTCCACTTCGCCGACGAAGCGCCCGTCCAGAACCACCGGAAGGCCACCGACTCGCCGTCGAACGAGGCCTTCCCGTCGTACGCCTTGAACTGCAGCGGCGGCTCGGGCGCGGACACGAGATAGCGCTCCGGGTATCCGGCGTCGTCGCGTACGTCCTGGGGCACGAGCACGGCCCGCAGTTCGTCCGCGTAGTACTCGGCGAGCGTCTCGCGCTCAGCCGGCAGCACCAGCCGGTACGGGTCGCCGCTCTCCTTGAGCTGGCCCGCGGCCGCCTCCATGAGCGGGTCGGCGCCGGGTCTGGGCACGGCGTGCAGCACGACGGTCCCGCGCTTCCCGGGAGTCAGGGTCACCGCCGCGATCGCCTCGTGGGGGATGCAGCGCTCACCGAGCGCCTGGAAGAGCTTGGGCGCCCTGATCCCCCGTTCGAAGCGGATGAGCACGGAGTCCGACTCGAACTCCCAGGCGGCATGAAATCCGGCCAGTACGTCACCCATGCGGCTCATCGTATGCGGCACGCGTGCGTGCGTCCCTCCCGCGACAGGCCGTTGTTTCTTCGATTTCTACGCGCGTCAGGTCGTCGTACTCCCGGACAGACCGCTCCGGCACGCGTCATCCTCGTGGGCGCACCGCACCGCCGCGTACGCACCGATGCCGATCTCGGCGAAGTTCGCGAGGCTCTGCGTGCCCGGCTCGAAGTAGCCCGCGTGGCCCGTCGCGCCCCGTGCCGACAGCACGCGTGCACCGAAGGCCGCGGAGACCGGATCGGCACCGTGACCGAACCCGCCGACCTCCATGTACGGCACGTCCTGGATCCAGTCGTCGCTGTCCCGCATGGCCCAGACCCGCGCACCCGTGCCCAGCTTCGAGGCCTTGTCCGCACGCATGCCCGGACTGCCCGCGACGGCTATGTCGGTGACCCGGTCCGGCAGGTCGTGGGCCGCGACGCCGCACACCACGGAGCCGTAACTGTGGCAGTACAGGGCGACGGTGGAGCGGCCGGGCAGCGCCCGCACCAGCGCGTTCAGGCGCACCGCCCCGCTCTCGGCCCGCATGGCCGTGGCCGCCTCCACGCCGAGCCCGGCGGGCGCCGTGTAGTCGGCCCAGGCGATCACGGCCGTACGGCTCCCGTGGCCCGCCGAGCGCTCCGCGCGGTACAGGGCCCGGGCCATGCCCACGGGGGCCGTGTACTTGCGGTCGCTCCGCTGGAAGGTCAGCAGATTGGTGTCCACCCCGGGCACCACCACCGACACGCGCTTGGCCTTGTCGAGATTCCCGATGACCTCGGCGACGCGTCCGGCACCCATGGGGTCGAAGGCGAGGATCTTGCGGCCCGGCCGCATCAGCGACTCCAGCCGGTGCATCCGCCGGCCCGCGTCCTGCTGGCCGGCGGCGGAGAGCCTCCTGTCGTGCATACGCCCGTGCTCGATCGTGCGCGCCTGCTCGAGGGCGATGCGGTTCGCGCGATAGCGCAGCTTCACCGGGGCACCGTTCATGTTGCCCACCGCGAGCGGGTAGCGGTGGGCGAGGCCGGTGCGCTGGTGCACGCTGAGCGAGGCGAAGAAGCGGGCGATCCGCTGCGGCGACGAGTCGAGGCCGGGCAGCCGGCGCCCGTCCAGGTGACCGTGGGCCCAGGCCGACCGGGCGGCCTCTATAGGCGACGAAGTGCCCCGGTGGTGGCGCACGGCCGTCCAGCCGGTCGTGGCCAGCATGACGAAAACGACGGCGAGCGCAAGCAGCGCGCGCCAAACGTTGAGTTGCGGGGGCGAGTCCAAAGAAGTCACTGCGGGACACCCTAGGAGAACCGCACCCCAACCCGTGCAACGGGTGAGGCAGATCACGTTTCGCGAGGGGTAATTGGGTTAAACCGGGCGCACCTTGCACGAAGTCATCACAGAGCGTGCGTGCCACTTCAGTCACATGTGTAACAAGAGCCTCTTGGCTCACGCCCTCGGAAGCCCTGACTCCTGGATCCGCCTGACCCTGAATGTCGAAGCCGCGCGGTCGTCTGACGGCGTCACCGCGCGCCCGGTCCCCCGCCCGCGGGTGCCGGCCCCCGGTCGGCGCGGTCCCAGTCCTCCGCCAACGCCGGTCCTATCTGGCCGAGATACGACTCGGTGAGCCCCCGGATCGACTCGATGCTGATGTCCTCGCCCGCGCCCCACAGCCGCCCGGTCAGCCGCATGACCCCGCTGAAGGCGGCCACCACGACACGGGGCCGCGGGTCGGTGTCCACGTCCAGGCCCTCACGCTCGGCGATCACGCGCGCGATCTGCTCCTCCAGCTCCGCGGAGCGGCGCAGATGGGCGGCGAGGAGGACGGGCGTCGACTCGATCAACTGGAAGGTGCGCATGTGCAGTTCGACCGGGACGACCGCCTCGATGGCCTCGCCGAGCGTGTTCCAGCTGTCGAGGACGGCACGGCGCAGCGCCTCCAAATGGGCCTCGTGCGCGGGCCTTTCGCGCACGGCCGCGACGAAGCGGGACTCGACCATGTCCTGGACGGCGAAGGCGGTCTCTTCCTTGTTGGCGAAGTACCGGAAGAACGTGCGCTGCGAGACGTCGACGGCGTCCGCGATCTCGTCCACGGTCGTCTGTTCGTACCCCTGGGTCGTGAAGAGCTCGAGCGCCGCGCGGAGCAGGGCGTCGCGCGTGCGCTGCTTCTTGCGTTCGCGCAGTCCGGGCCGCGCCGCCGCGTCAGCTGGTTCCGCTCGCTCCACGAGGTCCGCCGCCTGTTGCCGCGTCTTCACTCCAAAGGCCCCTTTTCGCCCGTTCGTGCAGTTCAGAATACCTGTGGGCAACGTGACAGTTACCGACTTGTGAAACCGTTTGTCAACTGTCAGTGACTGTCATAATGTCGGCCGCATGACTAGTCAGACCACCGTCGACAAGACCGGTCCGGCGGACGAGGCCCCGGCGGCCGCGCCCGCCCCGGCTCCGGCCACTGGGCTGCGCGGCCACCCATGGCTGACGCTCATCTCCGTCGCGATCGGCGTGATGATGGTCGCCCTGGACGGCACCATCGTGGCGATCGCCAACCCGGCCATCCAGAAGGACCTCGGGGCCTCGCTCGCCGACGTCCAGTGGATCACCAACGGCTACCTCCTCGCGCTCGCCGTCGCACTCATCACGGCAGGCAAGCTCGGCGACCGCTTCGGCCACCGGCAGACGTTCCTCATCGGCGTCGCGGGCTTCGCCCTCGCCTCCGGAGCCATCGGCCTCTCCAGCAGCGTCGCGCTCGTCATCGCGTTCCGCGTGCTCCAGGGCCTGTTCGGCGCGCTCCTCATGCCGGCCGCGCTCGGCCTGCTGCGGGCCACCTTCCCGGCCGAGAAGCTCAACATGGCGATCGGCATCTGGGGCATGGTCATCGGCGCCTCCACGGCAGGCGGCCCGATCCTCGGCGGTGTGCTCGTCGAGCACGTCAGCTGGCAGTCGGTGTTCTTCATCAACGTGCCGGTGGGCGTCCTCGCGCTCGCCCTCGGCCTGTGGATCCTCAAGGACCACCGCGCGGAGAACGCGCCGCGCTCCTTCGACATCCCCGGCATCGCGCTGCTGTCGGCCGCCATGTTCGCCCTCATCTGGGCGCTCATCAAGGCCGGTGACTCCTGGGGCTGGGACAGCGGCAAGACATGGGCGTACCTCGCCGCCTCGGTGGTCTGCTTCGCGCTCTTCGCCTTCTGGGAGACCAGGGTGAAGGAGCCGCTCATTCCGCTGGGCATGTTCCGCTCCGTGGCGCTCTCCGCGGGCACGGTGCTGATGGCGCTGATGGCCTTCGCCTTCATGGGCGGGCTGTTCTTCGTCACCTTCTACCTGCAGAACGTGCACGGCATGAGCCCGGTCGACAGCGGGCTGCACCTGCTGCCGCTGACGGCCATGATGATCGTCTCGTCGCCGCTCGCGGGCGCCCTGATCACCAAGTACGGCCCGCGCGTGCCGCTCGTCGGCGGCATGGTCCTGACGGCCGTCGCGATGTTCGGCATGACGACGCTGTCGACGGAGACCGGCACGCTGCCGATGTCCGTCTGGTTCGCCCTCCTGGGCCTCGGCCTCGCCCCGGTCATGGTGGGCGCCACCGAGGTCATCGTGGGCAACGCCCCGCTGGAGCTCTCCGGTGTCGCGGGCGGCCTGCAGCAGGCGGCCATGCAGGTGGGCGGCAGCCTCGGCACGGCGGTGCTGGGCGCCGTCATGTCGAACAAGGTCAACTCCGAGCTGGCGGACAACTGGAAGAGCGCCGGTCTGCCGGACGCACCGGCCCCCGGCCTCGACAAGGCCGCGGCCATCGGCTACGTCCCGGAGCAGATCGCCAAGGCGCAGGGCATGACGCCCGAGATCCTCGGCAGGATCACGGGAGTCATCCACGACACGTTCATGTCCGGCATGGGCCTGGCCTTCACGGTCGCCGGCATCGTCTCGGTCATCGCGGCCCTGGTCGCCGTGCTCACGAAGCGCGGCGCCAACGCGGAGGCCGGCGCGGGCGGAGTCCACATCTAGCGCGCCTACGCCCTGGCCGAAGGCCCCGCCGGTTCACCTCCGGCGGGGCCTTCGCCCATCTGGGTGATGTGCGTCGAGGCCCCTTCCGCGGGCCGCGCATCGCAGGTCAGAGTGCGGTCAAGTGATCCGCGCGATACGGGGGTTGATGCCCTTCGGGCATGCGGGGTCGAGCGCCGCGCGCTGCTGGAGGGGAGCAGCACACGGGCCCTCGACCGCCCCGGTCGGGCTGATTTTCAGCCCGTCCGGGGGCACCGCCCAGCGTTAGCTGGGGGAGCCTTGAGGGCGAGGCGGCGAAGCTGCCGACAACCGGGGGCCACGCGTTACGCGTCGCCGCCCGCTGCTCCCGGGTCCGCCGCCGACACGTCGAGCAGCTGGTACCGGTCGATCGCCTGCTTGAGTACCGAGCGGTCGATCTTGCCCGCGTTGGCGAGTTCCGTCAGCACCGCGACCACGATCGACTGCGCGTCGATGTGGAAGAACCGGCGGGCCGCGCCGCGCGTGTCGGCGAAACCAAATCCGTCCGCGCCCAGCGACTGGTACGGGCCCGGCACCCACCGCGAGATCTGGTCCGGAACCGACCGCATCCAGTCGGAGACGGCCACGAACGGCCCCTCGGAGCCGGAGAGCTTCTGCGTCACGTACGGGACGCGCTGCTCCTCCTCCGGGTGCAGCAGGTTGTTCCGCTCCGCCTCGACGGCCTCGCGGCGCAGCTCGTTCCAGGAGGTCGCCGACCAGACGTCCGCCCTGACGTTCCACTCCGAGGCCAGGATCCGCTGCGCCTCGAGGGCCCACGGCACCGCGACGCCCGAGGCGAGGATCTGCGCGGGCAGCTCGCCCTGCTCGCCCGCCTTGTAGCGGTAGATGCCCTTCAGGATGCCCTCGACGTCCACGCCCGCGGGCTCGGCCGGATGCTGGATCGGCTCGTTGTAGACGGTGAGGTAGTAGAAGACGTCCTCGCCGTGCGGATGCTCGGGCGACGACCCGTACATCCGGCGCAGACCGTCCTGGACGATGTGCGCGATCTCGAAGCCGAAGGCCGGGTCGTACGCGACGCAGGCGGGGTTGGTCGATGCCAGCAGCTGCGAGTGGCCGTCGGCGTGCTGCAGACCCTCACCGGTCAGCGTCGTACGTCCGGCGGTCGCACCCAGGACGAAACCGCGCGCCAGCTGGTCACCCATCTGCCAGAACTGGTCGCCGGTCCGCTGGAAACCGAACATCGAGTAGAAGACGTAGACCGGGATGAGCGGCTCGCCGTGTGTCGCGTACGCCGAGCCCGCCGCGATCAGCGACGCCGTGCAGCCCGCCTCCGAGATGCCGTCGTGCAGCATCTGGCCGGTCGGCGACTCCTTGTATGCGAGCAGCAGATCGCGGTCCACCGCCTCGTACTGCTGGCCGAGCGGGTTGTAGATCTTCGCGCTCGGGAAGAACGAGTCCATTCCGAAGGTGCGGTACTCGTCGGGTGCGATCAGCACGAAACGCCTGCCGATCTCCTTGTCCCGCATGAGGTCCTTCAGCAGCCGGACGAACGCCATGGTCGTGGCGATCGACTGCTGACCGGTGCCCTTCTTCACGCTCGCGTACGTCTTGTCGTCGGGCAGGTTCAGCGGCTTCGACCGCACCACCCGGGTCGGGACGTAGCCGCCCAGACCCTTGCGGCGGTCGTGCATGTACTGGATCTCCTCCGATTCGCGGCCCGGGTGGTAGTACGGCGGCAGGCCGCCTTCGAGCTGCTTGTCGGAGATCGGCAGGTGCAGCCGGTCGCGGAAGCGCTTGAGGTCGTCGACCGTCAGCTTCTTCATCTGGTGGGTCGCGTTGCGGCCCTCGAAGTTCGGGCCGAGCGTCCAGCCCTTGACCGTCTGCGCGAGGATCACGGTCGGCTGGCCCTTGTGGGCGCGCGCCGCCGAGTACGCCGCGAAGATCTTTCGGTGGTCGTGACCGCCGCGGCCCAGGTGCAGGATCTGGTCGTCGGTCATGTTCTCGACCATCTTGCGCAGCCGGTGGTCGTCACCGAAGAAGTGCTGCCGGATGTACGCGCCGGTCTCCGTCGCGTACGTCTGGAACTGGCCGTCGGGCGTGGTGTTCAGCTTGTTGACCAGCACGCCGTCGCGGTCCTGCGCGAGCAGCGGGTCCCAGGAGCGGTCCCAGACCAGCTTGATCACGTTCCAGCCGGCGCCCCGGAACTGCGACTCCAGCTCCTGGACGATCTTGCCGTTGCCGCGCACCGGACCGTCGAGGCGCTGCAGGTTGCAGTTGACGACGAAGGTCAGGTTGTCCAGGCCCTCCCGCGCGGCGATGGACAGCTGGCCGAGAGACTCGGGCTCGTCCATCTCGCCGTCGCCGAGAAACGCCCACACATGCGACTTGGAGGTGTCGGCGATGCCGCGCGCCTCCATGTAGCGGTTCATCCGCGCCTGGTAGATCGCGCTGATCGGGCCGAGGCCCATGGAGACCGTCGGGAACTCCCAGAAGTCCGGCATCAGCCGCGGATGCGGATACGACGACAGGCCGTACGGAGCCTTCGACTTCTCCTGGCGGAAGGCGTCGAGCCGCTCCTCCGAGAGACGGTCGAGCATGTACGCGCGCGCATAGATGCCCGGCGACGCGTGTCCCTGGAAGAACACCTGGTCGCCGCCGTCGCCCTCGTCCTTGCCGCGGAAGAAGTGGTTGAAGCCCACGTCGTACAGCGACGCCGAGGAGGCGAACGTGGCGATGTGGCCGCCGACCCCGATGCCGGGCCGCTGGGCGCGCGAGACCATCACGGCCGCGTTCCAGCGGGTCGCGTTCAGGATCCTGCGCTCGATCTCCTCGTTGCCGGGGAAGAACGGCTCGTCCCTGGTGGCGATCGTGTTGACGTAGTCCGTGCTGCGCATCTCGGGCACGGCCACGCGCCGCTCCCGTGCCCGCTCGATCAGCCGCAGCATCAGATAGCGGGCGCGCTCACGGCCCCGCTCGTCGACGGCGGCGTCAAGGGAGTCGAGCCATTCCTGGGTCTCTTCGGGGTCAAAATCCGGGACCTGGCTGGGAAGGCCACCAATGATGATCGGGGTGCGATCTGATCCGGAAGCCACGCTGTTCCTTCACTGTCTGGGAGCCACTGTCTGGAGGCCACTGCTGGGGCATGGTGCTGCTGGTTGCGCCGTTCCCCATCGTGTACCTAGGGGACGGAAACGTCATCTCTACCGAGAGGTAACCGAGGCGGTTCGTCGGCACCCCGGGGCGTGGTCGTCCAAATCGCAACGATACGCCCGTCTGTGCCGCCGATCCGTAGAGGAGTCGGCCCTCTCTGGCACTCGTGGGGGCGAAGTTGGCAAACTCGGACAGAACAGTGAGCCATGGGCCGGCGGGTGGCGCGATTTCCTGCCTGGAGTTGCGGCGAGACGGCCCGGAACGTCACCGTTTCGGCGGTCTCGACGGCCGGGTACTTGCGCGATCCGTCCGGCCCGTGTGGACTACGGCCAATGCTTCGCGTACGCGCGTGGCTGGAAGACTACCCTCAGGCTCACAACGAGCCAGGGGAAACCCCCCATACGAAACATGATCAGGAGGCAACCCGTGAGCGCGACCGCGGACCACGCGGAGGAGCGGACGAACCCTGCCGCGAGGCTGGGGTTCCAGCCCGAGCAGGTGGTCCAGGAGATCGGCTACGACGACGACGTCGACCAGGAGCTCCGCGAGGCCATTGAGGAAGTCATTGGCGGCGAGCTCGTGGACGAGGACTACGACGACGTCGCGGATGTCGTACTGCTGTGGTTCCGCGAGGACGACGGCGACCTGACGGACGCGCTGGTCGACGCCACCACGCTGATCGACGAGGGGTCTCCGGTGCTGCTGATGACGCCGAAGACCGGCCGTGACGGCTATGTCGAGGCCAGCGACATCAACGAGGCCGCGCAGACCGCGGGTCTGTCCCAGACCAAGAGCGTCAGCGTTGGCAAGGACTGGATCTGCAGCCGTCTGGTCACGCCCAAGGCGGCGGCCAAGAAGCGCTGAACCGGTCCCGGCCCGGGCAGCTCGCCCTGCCAGGGCCGGGCACGGCCGCTGCGAGGCCCCCATCGACGCATGTCGGTGGGGGCCTCGCGCATCGCGGGGCAAGGGCCACTGCGTAGGGTGGGCGTCATCTGAACAGCCCATGGAAGGGATGCGTGACTATGGCGATCGAGGTCGGCACCAAGGCCCCGGACTTCGAGCTCAAGGACAACCACGGCCAGACCGTGAAGCTCTCCGACTTCCGTGGCGAGAAGAACGTGGTGCTGCTCTTCTACCCGTTCGCTTTCACGGGCGTGTGCACCGGCGAGCTGTGCGCCCTGCGCGACGAGCTGCCGAAGTTCGTCAACGACGACGTCCAGCTGCTCGCCGTCTCCAACGACTCCCCGTTCACGCTGCGCGTCTTCGGCGAGAAGGAGGGCCTGGAGTACCCGCTGCTGTCCGACTTCTGGCCGCACGGCGAGGTCTCGCGCGCGTACGGCGTCTTCGACGAGGAGAAGGGCTGCGCGGTGCGCGGCACCTTCATCATCGACAAGGAGGGCGTGGTGCGCTGGACCATCGTCAACGGGCTGCCGGACGCCCGCGACCTGAACGAGTACGTCAAGGCCCTCGAGACGCTCTGACGCGCCCCGGGCGCGACTGCCCGACGGCTCCCCGGACCGTCCCGGCCCCTGGTTTCCGGCCCGACACCCTGTCACTGTTCGGGGTCAAGGCCTGCGGGGGCCGGGAACCCGTCACTAGGATCCACTCGTTGATCCGATGCCAACGCACGACGGGGGCTCCCCGCCCCTGAACACCATTGGGAGGACTCGTGGGAGTCAGCCTCAGCAAGGGCGGCAATGTATCGCTGACCAAGGAGGCGCCGGGCCTGACGGCGGTCACGGTCGGCCTGGGCTGGGACGTCCGCACCACTACCGGTACGGACTTCGACCTGGACGCCAGCGCCATCCTGACGAAGGAGGACGGCAAGGTCCGCAACGACCAGGACTTCGTCTTCTTCAACAACCTCAAGAGCGCCGACGGCTCCGTGGAGCACACCGGCGACAACATCACGGGTGAGGGCGAGGGCGACGACGAGCAGATCAAGGTGAACCTCGCCGGCGTGCCGGCCGACGTCTCCAAGATCGTGTTCCCGGTGTCGATCTATGACGCCGAGAGCCGCCAGCAGTCGTTCGGCCAGGTGCGCAACGCGTTCATCCGCGTGGTCAACCAGGCGGGCGGCGCGGAGATCGCGCGGTACGACCTCTCCGAGGACGCGTCGACGGAGACGGCGATGGTCTTCGGCGAGCTCTACCGCCACGGCGCGGAGTGGAAATTCCGGGCCATCGGCCAGGGCTATGCGTCGGGCCTGCGCGGCATCGCGCAGGACTTCGGCGTGAACGTCTGAGCCAGGGCACGTCTGCTATCCCGACCGGCGCCGCACACCGAGTGCGGCGCCGGACGGCTTCGGAAACTCAAGCGATCGGCAAACGCCCCCGGTCGGGGGTCCGGGGGGCCTGCGGCGGACGGCCGCCGATGTCACGCCTCCGGTACATGCAGCAGCTCGGGGAGGACCAGATCATGGGCGTCACGCTAGCCAAGGGGGGCAATGTCTCCCTCTCCAAGGCCGCACCGAACCTCACGCAGGTGATGATCGGGCTTGGCTGGGACGCACGCTCCACCACCGGAGCCCCCTTCGACCTCGACGCCAGCGCCCTGCTGTGCAGCGGCGGCCGCGTGCTGGGCGACGAGTGGTTCATCTTCTACAACCAGCTCAAGAGCCCCGACGGCTCGGTCGAGCACACCGGCGACAACCTGACCGGTGAGGGCGACGGCGACGACGAGTCGATCCTGGTGAACCTCTCCAAGGTGCCGCCCGGCTGCGACAAGATCATCTTTCCGGTCTCCATCCACGAGGCCGACAACCGCGGGCAGACCTTCGGCCAGGTCAGCAACGCCTTCATCCGCGTCGTCAACCAGGCGGACGGCCAGGAGCTCGCGCGTTACGACCTCAGCGAGGACGCCTCCACGGAAACGGCGATGATCTTCGGCGAGCTTTACCGGTACGGCGGAGAATGGAAGTTCCGGGCCGTGGGGCAGGGGTACGCGTCCGGACTTCGGGGCATCGCTCTAGACTTTGGGGTCAACGTTTCGTAAAGCCGGGTACGGCGGGGGGAGACCCGCTCCGGATTTCGTCCGGGGGTAGCCCCCCAACACACGATTGGGTAGCCAGTGGTTCTGAAAACCTTCGGCTGGTCGTTCGCGGTCACCGCGCTCGGCTTGGTCGCAGCGGTGTTCTACGGGGGGTGGACCGCGTTCGGGATCGTGGCGATCCTGTCCATCCTCGAGATCTCGCTGTCCTTCGACAACGCGGTGGTCAACGCCGGAATTCTGAAGAAGATGAATGCCTTCTGGCAGAAGATCTTCCTCACGATCGGTGTGCTGATCGCCGTCTTCGGTATGCGACTGGTCTTTCCCGTCGTGATTGTCGCCATCAGCGCCAAGATCGGTCCGATCGACGCGGTCAACCTCGCACTGACCGACAAGGACCACTACCAGGAGCTGGTCACCGACGCCCATCCGGCGATCGCCGCCTTCGGTGGCATGTTCCTGCTGATGATCTTCCTCGACTTCATCTTCGAGGACCGTGACATCAAGTGGCTGGGCTGGCTGGAGCGGCCGCTGGCCAAGCTCGGCAAGATCGACATGCTGTCGGTCTGCATCGCCCTGATCGTGCTGATGATCTCCGCGATGACCTTCGCGACCAACGCCCACCAGCACGGCGGCGCGCATGTCGACAAGGCGGAGACAGTACTGCTCTCCGGAATCGCTGGTCTGATCACCTACCTCGTCGTCGGCGGTCTCTCCGGTTACTTCGAGGACAAGCTCGAGGAAGAGGAGGAGCGCGAGCACGAGGAGGAGGAAGAGGCCAAGCGGGCCGGCAAGCCGGTCTCGGCCGTGAAGCTCGCCGGCAAGGCCGCGTTCTTCATGTTCCTCTACCTCGAGGTCCTGGACGCGTCCTTCTCCTTCGACGGCGTCATCGGCGCCTTCGCGATCACCAACGACATCGTGCTGATGGCGCTCGGCCTCGGCATCGGCGCCATGTACGTCCGGTCGCTCACCGTCTACCTGGTCCGCCAGGGCACCCTCGACGACTACGTCTACCTGGAGCACGGCGCGCACTACGCGATCGGCGCCCTCGCCGTGATCCTCCTCGTGACCATCCAGTACGAGATCAGCGAGATCATCACCGGCCTCGTCGGCGTCGTCCTGATCGCCTGGTCCTTCTGGTCGTCGGTGCGCCGCAACCGGGCATTGGCGGCGGCCGAGGGAAAAGCTGAGGGCTCCGACGAGAAGGCCGAGGTCTCGTCCGGGGTCTGAGCCGACCGGCCGGGTCTGACCTCTCAACGGTCCGACCCGCGGTCCGACCCGGCCGACACCGGCTGCGGCCGGTGCGTGTCCGGTTCCCGGGTGTGACCCGGGCCGGAGTGAGGAACGCTCACTTGCGGGGCGGCCATCGAGGACGAGTCCTCGGGGCCGCCCCGCGGTCATGTGCATGAGGCGCACATGCGTACGAGACGCATGCGGCGCATAGAACGTGGGGGGCGGTATGTCCTTCTGGGACGATCTCTGGCGCGGGCGCTCGACGCAGTTCGAGTCGGGCAGTGCGGCGACCAACTCCATCGAACTCACCAAGCGGCATCCGACCGTCTCGCTCACCCAACAGGGCGCGGCCACCGGCAATCTGCGTGTCAACCTGTCCTGGCAGATGCGTACGTCCGACATCATCGGCAAGCCGCGAGGGAGCGGGGGCCTGCTGAGGCATCCCTTCAAGTTGTTCCAGCCCGATGTGGTGCAGGCACACACCCAGGGCGTGGTCAACGTGGACCTCGACATCGGCTGCCTGTACGAGCTGGTGGACGGGGAAAAGGGCGTGGTACAGCCGTTGGGCAGCTTCTTCGGCGCGCTCAACTCCCCGCCGTTCGTGAAGCTCAGCGGCGACGACCGGTTCGGTTCACCCTCGGGCGAGACGATCTACGTCAATCTCGACCACCGCGAGTCCATCAAACGTCTGCTCGTGTTCGTCTACATCTACGACCAGACCCCGGCCTTCGACCGTACGCACGCCAAGGTGACGCTCTACCCCAGCAACGGGCCCCGGATCGAGATCAACCTGGACGAGCGCGCCCCCCAGGCGCGCTCCTGCGCCGTGGTCTCCATAGAGAACATCAAGGACGAACTCGTCGTGCGGCGCGAGGTGAAATTCGTCTACGGCTTCCAGGCCGAGCTGGACCGGCTCTATGGGTGGGGGCTGCAGTGGGGGCGGGGGTACAAGTCGAAGGCTGGCGGCCGCTGACGGCGGTGGGCGGTTCGCCCACCGCCGGTGGCGGGCTGGTGCGCCTCCCGCTGGTGGCGGGTGGGGGGGCTGGTGCGTGGGTCGACGCATTCGCGTCTGCGGGTGCGCTGCCGGTGTGCCATGTGCCGGTGGGCGGGTCGGCGCGTACGCGGCTGCGGGTGCGCGCCGCTGCGCCACCTGCCGGTGGGTGGGTCGGGGCCGCGCCGGGATGTACGTCCTCGGTCTGGTGCCGAGCCGTACGTCGTCGGGCGAGCCCGGAATTCGCGCCAGCCGCTGCGGGCGCACATCCCGCCACGTCCCCTTCGGTCGCATGGCGCATGCGGGTGGGCTGGGGGGCTGGGGGTCGCTGTGGTGGGCAGGCGCGCCGCTGACCGTTGTGGCAAGCGCGCCGCCACCGTTGTGGGCAGGGTTGTGGGCAGGCGTTCCGCAGGGCGATGGGGGTCTCCCCTGCTCGAGCGAAGCCGAGACCTTGGGGGAGGGTGGGCACAACCCACGACGTACGGTGCCTCGCGAACGGCCTGTGCAACGGTCCCCGGCCGCTCAGCGGCCGAGGAACTGCGGCCCCTGAGGGGGCAGCCGGAAGTTCGGATCCGGAGCCGGGGCGACCGGGTGCGGATACCCGTACGCGGGCCCCGTCTGCGCGGCGACGGGCTGCGCGGCCACAGGCCCGGGATAGCCGTAGGCGGGCTGCGGCGCCGGCACCGGAGCGGCCGGCTGCGGCGGATAGCCGTACGCAGGCTGGGCCGTCGGCTGCGGCGCAGGCTCCGCTCCTGTCGGCTGCGGCGCATGCTGCACGGTCGCCTGCTCCGGCGGCAACGGCTGCGAGGCCCCCGCTTCCGGCTCGGCCACCCCGCCGCCCTCCGACTCGTCCACGGAGATCCCGAAGTCCGTGGCCAGCCCCACCAGCCCGTTCGAATAGCCCTCACCCAGCGCGCGGAACTTCCAGCCGTCCCCGCGCCGGTAGAGCTCTCCGCAGATCAGTGCCGTCTCCGCACCCGTCTCCGGCTTGACGTCGAAGTACGCGAGCGGCTGCCCGTCCGCGTCGGCGGCGTCGTGCAGCAGTATGCGCAGCGCCCGTACGCGGTCGAAGGGCACATCGTCCGCCGACGCCACGACCAGCACCCGGCTCACTTCGGCGGCCATCCCCGCCAGGTCGGCCTGGATCGTGTCGGTCAGGCCCTCGGCCACGCGCTTCTTGCCGAGCCGCCAGACCTTGCCCGAGGGGTGGCGGGGCTGGTTGTAGAAGACGAAGTCCTCGTCGGACTGCACGCGGCCGTCGGGGCCCAGCAGCAGTGCCGAGGCGTCCACGTCCGGGACACCCTGGCCCGGGGCCCAGCGCAGCACGGCGCGCACCGCCGTGGCCTTGATCGGGACGTTCGACCCCTTCAGCATCGCGTGCGTCATGCGGTCATCCTGCCCTCCCGGTGCGGGTGGGGACAACGTGGGGGTTCCCGTTACGACGGCCGTCTTGCGCACTTCCGACATGGGCGGGTTACCTGAATTTCATAGCCGGTGGGAACGTCTGACACGGGTCTCTACGTACTATTACCGGCCACCAATCAACGAGCCACCTTGGTGATACGGGGAGTCACATGCGTCATTTCGGGCACATCGCCCCTGAGGTGCGTCAGCGCCTCTTCCACCAGGAGCCATGCGTCTTCACCGCCGGCTCTCCGGCGCGGATCCTCTCCGTGGCCCTCGGTGCGACCCTGTACAGCCCGGCGACCAGACCGCGCCTGGCGGACGACATCGTCAAGCAGGCGGGCCGGGGTGTGGTCTCCATGGTGGTGTGCCTCGAAGACTCGATCGGCGACGCGGACGTGCGTGACGCCGAGGAGAACCTCGTACGTCAGTTCACGGACCTTTCGGAGCGGGCCTCGGCCGCGTCCGGCGGCCCTGACGCGGGCCTGGAGCTGCCGCTCCTGTTCATCCGGGTCCGCGCCCCGGAGCAGATCGCGGACCTTGTGCAGCGGCTCGGTGCCGCGGCCCGCCTGGTGTCCGGCTTCGTCCTCCCCAAGTTCACCGAAGAGCGCGGCGTGCCCTTCCTCGAGGCGCTCGCCGCGGCGGAGGCCGCGAGCGGGAACCGGCTGTTCGCGATGCCCGTGCTGGAGTCTCCCGAGCTGCTGCATCTGGAAACGCGCGTAGAGACCCTGACGGGCATCTTCCGCACCGTCGACAAGTACCGGGACCGCGTGCTCGCCCTGCGACTCGGCGTCACCGACTTCTGCTCGGCGTACGGACTGCGTAGATCGCCCGACATGACGGCGTACGACGTGCGGATCGTCGCCTCCGTGATCGCGGACGTGGTCAATCTGCTGGGCCGGGCCGACGGCACGGGATTCACCGTGACCGGGCCGGTGTGGGAGTACTTCCCGCTCCAGGAACGCATGTTCAAGCCCCAGCTGCGCCGCAGCCCCTTCCTCGAGGGTCGCGCGGAGGACCTGCGCGAGTCCCTCATCGAGCACGACATGGACGGGCTGCTCCGCGAGATCGCCCTCGACCACGCCAACGGCCTGCTCGGCAAGACCTGCATCCACCCGTCGCACGTGGTGCCCGTGCACGCGCTCTCGGTCGTCAGCCACGAGGAGTACAGCGACGCCCAGGACATCCTGCGGCCCGAGCGGTGCGGCGGAGGCGTCCTGCGGTCGGCGTACACGAACAAGATGAACGAGGTGAAGCCGCACCGCGCCTGGGCGGAGCGCACCCTGATGCGTGCCGAGGTCTTCGGCGTCGCCCGGGAGGACGTCGGCTTCGTCGATCTGCTCACCGCAGGTCTGGCCGGCTGAGGAATTGCAGGGAACTGTGAACGACATGGTGTGGTCCGGGACGTGGGTCGCCCAGCGGCTCGGTGTCGAGCTCGAGGGCGACGAGAAGCTGCACAGCCTGCTGGGCCTCGCGCTGCGGCGCAACCCCAAGCGGGCGCATCTGCTCGTCTCGAACGTCTTGGGCAAGCATGTGCCGCAGTCGCCGGCCGTGGTGTACGGCCACGGGGTCGCGCTCGGCGAGCGGGTGCGGCAGCTGCTCGGAGACGACGAGGCCCGCCGTGCCGTGGTCCTCGGGTACGCCGAGACGGCCACCGGCCTCGGCCACTCCGTCGCGGACGGCGTGGGGCTCGCCCCGTATCTGCACTCGACGCGGCGCTCCGTGCCGGGAATGGCGCAGGCCGGCGGGTTCGAGGAGTCGCACTCGCACGCCACCTCGCATCTGCTGCTGCCCGAGGACCCCGGGCTCCTCGCGGGTGACGGCCCGCTGGTGCTGGTGGACGACGAGTTCTCCACCGGCAACACGGTCCTCAACACCATCCGCGCCCTCCACGGCCGCTACCCGCGCGAGCGGTACGTGATCGTGGCCCTGGTCGACATGCGCTCGGCCGCCGACCAGGGACGCCTCGACGAGTTCGCCCGCGAGATCGA
The DNA here is from genome assembly GCF_040295225.1 of Streptomyces sp. NPDC002896. Classification (NCBI taxonomy): domain Bacteria; kingdom Bacillati; phylum Actinomycetota; class Actinomycetes; order Kitasatosporales; family Streptomycetaceae; genus Streptomyces; species Streptomyces sp. NPDC002896. The sequence goes on from NZ_JBEOVA010000012.1 coordinate 58,169, forward strand.
CGCGCGCGTGGACCTGGTGACGGCGGCGAGCGGGACGGTACGGCTCCCGGACGGGGTCCTGCAGAAGGGCCAGGAACTGGTCGCCGCGTACGAGCAGGGACAGCAGAGGAGCGGCCCGGCCACGAAAGCCGGGGCGGCGGCCACCCGCGTCGATCTGCACTGGCCGCAGGACGTGCCCGACGGCGGCCGCCACGGCTTCACGCCCGCGCACCGCGAGCGCCTGGAGCGCGCCCTGCCCGGCATGGCGGAACGTATTGCCGCCGCCCTGCCCGGCGACGCCCGCCGCGTCCTCGTCCTCGGCTTCGAGGAGCTGATGTACGCACCGCTCAGGCTGGCCGGGGAGCTGGAGCGCACGCTGGAGGCCGACGTCCGGTACTCCACGACCACCCGCTCACCCGTCTTGGCGGTCGACGATCCCGGCTATGCGATACGCAGCCGCATCGTCTTCCCCGCCCACGACGACCCGGACGACGGCCCCGGCGAGCGCTACGCCTACAACGTCGCCGGCGCGGGCTTCGACGCCGTCGTCGCCGTCGTCGACTCCTCAGCGCACACCCCCGAACTGAACGCCCCCGACGGCCTGCTGGCGCAGCTCGCCGCGCACACCCCGCACGTCGTCCTGGCCGTCGTCCCGTCCCACGTCCCGTCGTACGCGGCCGCGTACGACCCGTCGAGCGCCCCCGAAAGGCCCTACATGCTGCCAGAGCCCCTCCGTGGCCCCGCCTTCTCCTCGTACGCACCCGACGAGGTCGGCTGGCTGCTCCAGGATCTCTCGGACGCCCGGCTCGAGGCGCCGACGGAGGAGCGCGAGGAGGCGATCCAGAGCGGCGGCGCGCACTACGCCGAGTCGCTGCCCGTCGAGTACCAGCCGAGCCCCGAGTACCAGGAGCTCTTCCATACAGCGCTCGAGGAGTCAGCCGCCCGTATCGCACAGGCGGTCGGCGTCGTGACAGAGACCGTGCTCGCCGAGCGGTCGCCCCGCCCCGTGCTGGTCTCGCTCGCCCGCGCGGGCACGCCCGTCGGCGTGCTGATGCGCCGCTGGGCCCAGCACCGCCACGGCCTCGATCTGCACCACTACGCCGTGTCCATCGTGCGCGGCCGCGGTATCGACGCCAACGCGCTGCGCTGGCTGGCCGCCCACCACGACCCGGCCGACGTCGTCTTCGTGGACGGCTGGACCGGCAAGGGCGCCATCACGCGGGAACTCGCCCAGGCGCTGGTGGAGTTCGAGAAGGCGGAGGGGGTCAGCGGGTTCGACCCGGAGATCGCCGTGCTCGCCGACCCCGGCTCATGCGTGCGCACCTACGGCACCCGCGAGGACTTCCTCATCCCCTCCGCCTGCCTCAACTCCACCGTCTCCGGCCTGATATCGCGCACCGTGCTCCGCGCCGACCTGGTCGGCCCGGACGACTACCACGGCGCGAAGTTCTACCGGGAGCTCGCGGACGCGGACGTCTCGGGCGCCTTCCTGGACGCCGTCGCGGCCCGCTTCGACGAGGTCGCCGACGCCGTCGACACCAAGGTCAAGGAGCTGCTCTCCGCGGACCGGACCCCCACCTGGGAGGGCTGGGCCGCCGTCGAGCGGATCAGCGAGGAGTACGGCATCCACGACGTGAACCTCGTCAAGCCCGGGGTCGGCGAGGCGACCCGCGTGCTCCTGCGCCGCGTCCCGTGGAAGATCCTCGCCCACAGCGGTGCGGGCTCGGACCTGGACCACGTCAGGCTGCTGGCCGAACAACGCGGCGTACCCGTCGAGGAAGTAGCCGAACTCCCATACAGCTGCGTGGGGTTGATCCACCCCAAGTACACACGGGGTGCCACGGGCGCCGACGGCAAGGCGGTGAGCAACTGATGACGGTACTCGTCGCCAGCGACCTCGACCGCACGCTCATCTACTCCACCGCGGCGCTCGCCCTCGGCATGCCCGACGCCGAGGCACCGCGGCTGCTCTGCGTCGAGGTGCACGAGAGCAAGCCCCTGTCGTACATGACGGAGACGGCCGCCGGGCTCCTCGCCGAGCTGGGCCGCACCGCCGTCTTCGTCCCGACCACCACCCGCACCCGCAAGCAGTACCACCGCATCAGCCTCCCCGGCCCGCAGCCGAAATTCGCGATCTGCGCCAACGGCGGCCATCTGCTCGTCGACGGCGACTCCGACCGCGACTGGCGGCGCCAGGTCGCCGCCCGGCTCGATCACGAGTGCGCCTCGCTCGACGAGGTACGCGGCCACATGCTGGCCACCGCCGACCCGTCCTGGCTGCGCAAGGAGCGCGTCGCCGAGGATCTCTTCGCCTATCTCGTCGTCGAGCGCGACCTGCTCCCCGAGGGCTGGGTCAAGGAGCTCGCCGACTGGGCCGAAGGCAAGGGCTGGACCGTCTCCCTCCAGGGCCGCAAGATCTACGCCGTGCCGAAGCCGCTCACCAAGAGCGCGGCCGTACGCGAGATCGCCCGCCGCACGGACGCCGAACTCACCCTCGCGGCCGGCGACTCCCTGCTGGACGCCGACCTCCTCCTCGCCGTCGACCGGGCCTGGCGCCCCGGCCACGGCGAACTCGCGGACGCCGGCTGGACGGCGCCCGGGATCACCGCTCTCGCGGAGCGGGGTGTGGCCGCGGGCGAGGAGATTCTGCGGCGGTTCGCGGCGGCTGCGGGTGCGGCCGGGGCCGCGGGCGCGGCCGGGGGCGCAGGGGCCGAGGTCTGAGCAAGGCCCTCTCCGAGAGGCGGGGGAGGGCTACTCTCGCAGAAAACGGCGGTACTCCAGCCATCCGAACCCGTCCCAGGACCGGAACGAGGAGATCCACGTGGCCACGAGCAAGAGCACCCCGCTGACCGAGGAACTGTACGCGTACATGCTCGGGCACAACCCCCCGCTCGACCCGGTGCAGCGCATGCTCGTCGACGTCACCCACACGCAGTTCCCCCTGGTGGCGGGCAAACAGGTCGCTCAGGAGCAGGGGCCGCTGCTGGCGTTCCTCGTACGGCTGACGGGGGCCCGGCGGATCGTGGAGGTCGGTACCTTCACGGGGCTGTCGGCCCTCTCCATGGCACAGGCGCTGCCGCCCGACGGCACCCTGCTGACCTGCGACATCTCGGAGGAGTGGACGCAGCATGCGCGCGAGGCCTGGGCGAAGGCCGGTGTCGAGGACAAGATCGAACTGCGGATCGCACCCGCGCTGGAGACCCTGGCCGCGCTGCCGGCGGAGCCGAGCATCGACATGGCGTTCATCGACGCGGACAAGGAGAACTACATCGGGTACTGGGAGGCCCTGGTGCCGAGGATGCGCCAGGGTGGGCTGCTCGTCGTGGACAACGTATTCCTGCACGGTGGCGTGACCGATCCCGGGGCCACCGGGCCGGCGGCGGCGATCAAGGAGTTCAACGAGCGGGTGAAGGCCGACGGGCGGGTGGAGAGCGTGATGCTCGCGGTGGCGGACGGGCTGACGCTGGCCCGGAAGGTGTGAGTCCTACAGGTGAGCCGACGCCGCTGCCGGCGGCGTCGGCCCACACGTCGGAGGCAGGCGCTGCGGTCAGCCGCAGCAGCCTCCGCCGCAGCAACCGCCACCGCCGCCGCCGGGGCTGGTGCGGCCCGAGGCGGCCGAGGCTGACGCCGTACCGCCGACCGACACCGTCGAGAGCAGCTTGACGGTGTCGTCGTGCCCGGCGGGGCAGGCCGCGGGGTCGGACGACTCGGCCATCGGACGGCTCAGTTCAAAGGTGTCGCCGCAGGTCCGGCAGCGGTACTCGTAGCGAGGCATGCCGACAGATTATCGGTCGGGTGCGGAGATGGCACGGACTACCGCGGACGGTTGTGGAGCGCGCGCTGTGGTACCGCCTTGGTCACCGCGTCGCCTCGGCGTCGCCTCTGCGCTGGGTCACCGCTCCGGTGGCCTCCCTGGTGCGACGCCGCCGGTGCTGCTCGCGCTGTCGGCGCTGGGATCCAGCCTCAGGTGGCCGCGCCGGGGCAGCGACCGCTGGCGCTCCTCCTCGGCCGCCTGTTCCGGATGGCGCTGCCGCCAGTACGGGTTGTCGTGGGGTAGGGCCGATCCGACCCGGCCGTACATGCCGAAGAACATCAGCATCACGCCGACCACAAAGCTGAACAGCACGTTCTGGATGCGGAAGGCGAGGAAGTTGAAGCTGGTGTCCAGCAGGGCGAGGTTGACGAAGCCGCTGAGGATGAAGGCCACGCCGACGATCATGTTGACCGTCGAGGCGAAGTTCCCGCCGATCACCATTCCGACGAACAGCAGCAGCCCGATGCAGATCGACAGCACGCTCAGCGCGCCATTCGTGTTCAGCGCGGCGACCGTGTCGCCGCGGGTGTCGAAGAAGCCGACCTTGCCGATGAGCCCGAAGATCCCGAAAGCGACCAGTACCAGCCCCATCAGACCTGCGCCGACGCGGTAGAACTTGCTCAGGCGGTGGTCGACGGGCAGATGCTCGTCGAGGCTGAAGTGCCGCTTGGTCTCCGGGTGAAGTATGTGCGTTGCCATGTCCGCCCTCCTAGACGCTCGCGGAGGCCGCGTACGGGCTGTATCGCGGGGCGCCGCGCCGCGTACGTAACACAAGGATCCGCCTGCGCCCCGGACATCGCCAATGCTCGTGGCACCGGCCGGGGCGGATCCGGCACGGGCCGGGGCCTGGGGCGGCCTCACGGCCTTCGCCGTCCCCGGGATGGGGCCGTCCCGGGATAGGGCTGGTCCTGGGATGGGGCCGTCTGCGGAACGGGGCCGTCCGTGGGATGGGGCCGTCCCCGGAACGGGGCCGTCCGCGGAACGTACGGGCCTCAGGCCCCTGCGGTTCCCCGCTCCTCCCGGATCTGGCCGACCACCCGCGCCACCGTGCGCCGGACAGCCTCCGTCTCCGTCAGGAAGTGCCAGTAGTCGGGGTGGCGCCCCTCCAGCGTCACGATGGCGCGTTCGAGACGGGACACCGAATCGTCCAGCGGCCGCGCATGCCGGGGATCGGGCGTGTGGCGGCCCGCCATCGCCAGTCGCTGGGCGTCGCGGATCGCGAACCGGGTGCGCTCGATCTCCTGCTGCGGGTCCTTGGCCACCGCGTTGAGCCGCTGCAGCCGGTCCCCGGCGGCCGACACCGCCTCGTCCGTCGCGTTCAGCAGCGCCCGTACCGTGGAGAGGAGCGAGGTCGCGTCCGGCCAGCGCTGTGCGTCGCGCGCCTGCTGCGCCTCCCTCAGCTTCAGCTCGGCCTGCCGGACGTTCTCCTCGGCCTGCTCCGGCACCCGCTGCAGGTCCTGCCAGCACGCGGCCGTGAACCGGCGCCGCAGCTCGCTCAGCACCGGGTCGACCTGCCCTGCGCGGGTCGTCAGGGCCTGCGCGCGCGTCCGCAGCGAGACGAGCCGGCGGTCGATCTCGGCGGCCCGTTCCGGCAGCCGCTCGGCCTCGGCCCGCACGGCCTCCGCGTCGCGCGCCACTCGCTCGGCCCGCTGCAGGGTCTCCGGTACGCCGTGCCGCCCGGCGCCCTGGTTGAGTTTGGTCAGCTCCGGTCCGAGGACGGCCAGCCGGGCGGCGAGATCGTCGGCCGTCAGCCCCGATCCGCGTACCGCGTCGAGGGCGTTGCTGGCGGCGAGCAGTGACTGCCGCGCCCGCTCGACGGCCGGGGCGAGGCGCGCCAGCTGCGTCTCCGCCTTGTCGAGCAGCGGCCCGAGCCCCTCCGAGAAACGGTCGAGATCCTTCTTGACCTTGCCCAGCTCGTCCCTGGCCCGGGTCAGTTCGGTCCGGGCACGGGCCGCCACCGACGCCTCGAGATCGTCGCGGTCCAGGTCATGGGCGTCGACCGCGGTGATGTACTGCAGGCTGGCCTCGTCGATACGGCGGCCCAGCGCCTCGAAGTCGGACACCGCGCGCCGCGCCGCAGGCGAGTCGTCCACCGCGGTGATCGTCTCTATCGAGATCCGCAGATCGCGCTGGGCCGTGTCCAGCTCGTAGAACGCGGCCGCGGCGGCGTCCTTCGCGGCCTGCGCCTCGGCCCGCTGACTCTCCCCGCGCCCGCCGAACCACCGCCGCGTACCGCCACCGGCGAACGCGGTGGGGAGCACGGCCGCGAGCAGAGGGAGGGGCAGGAGGAGCAGGGTGGCCATGTCGCGGGCGGCGGCGCCGGGGCGAAGCGCCAAGCCCGGGCGGAGACGGAGATCGGGGCGGCGGAGACGCACGCGCGGAGTGCGCGGCACTGGTGTATACGGCTGTGGTGTGTACGGCTGCGAAGGTGTCGCCGTCACGTCCCTCTCCCGTGCTGTCATCCCGCCCTGCCCCGTGTCATTCTCCCACCCGTTAAGGACGAACACACGGGCCGGTTAGTTCGCGCTGCGCACGGTGACTTTGCCGTCCTCGGCGCGCGCGGACGCCACATTGAGCGCCCGAGCCTCGATACGGGCTCGAGCCTTGATACGGGTTTGAGCGTGGATACGGGTTTGAGCGTGGATACGGGTTTGAGCATGGATACGGGTTTGAGCGTGGATACGGGTTTGCAGGGCAGGGGCGCAGGCAAGGTAGGCTGTCGACTCGTCCCGGGCGCGTAGCTCAGCGGTAGAGCGCTGCCCTTACAAGGCAGATGTCGGCGGTTCGAAACCGTCCGCGCCCACCAGCGCAAAGACCCCCAGCCGATCAAGGCTGGGGGTCTTTGACATCCGGATCTGACATCAACGGCAACGGTCAGGAGCGGTTGAGCCGCCTCCTGAGCAGCCGATCCATGTGGCTGACTGCCTCACGCTGGGTGTCCTGGACGACGTGCGTGTAGATGTTCATGGTCACGGCAATCTGGCTGTGACCAAGGATCTCCATGACGACGCGGGGCGCGACACCGGCCGCGGTGAGCAGGGTCGCTGTGCCGTGCCGGGCGTCATGCAGCCGGATGACGCGAAGCCCGGCGTTGCTGGCGACTCGGGTGAACGAGCGGTAGACGTTGCGCGGCTCGATCGGCCGACCGGTGCGGGTGGTGAAGACGTAGTCCGTCTCCGTCCAGTGCTCCCCGGCACGCTCCCGCATGGCGGCCTGGCGCATTCGCTGCCAGCGGAGAGGGGCGATGCAAATGGCCGGCAGAGGCAGAGCCTGCTTACGGCGGCGTCCCTTCGGGTCGTCGTCGTAAGCCTCACCGCCGACGCGCTGCCGCTGCTTCCGAACCCGGATCACGCGCTTGTCCAGGTCCACGTCCTGCCAGCGAAGGCCGACGATCTCACCTCGGCGGAAGCCGAGCGCGATGGCGAGCATGAAGGCCGCGTACAGCGGGTCCTTCCGGGCTGCCGAGAGAAAGTCGAGCGTCTCGTCCAGGGACCAGGGCGAGAGGTCCCGCGACTCCACCTGAGGCGGCTCGACGAGCGTCACGACGTTGCGGGTGATCAGCTCTTCCCGGCAGGCGGCGGACAGGGCCGTACGCAGGACCTTGTGCGACTCCTTGGCGGTCGCGGCTGTGGTCTGGCGTTCAAGCCGGGCGAGGAAGCGGCGTACGTCGGCGACGCTTAGGGCCTCCAGCCGCTTACTGCCGAGCATCGGGATCAGGTAGCGCCGGACGTGCACCTCGTACTTCGCGTAGGTGGTCCGCTTCCGCCGGGGCTTGATCACGTTGTCCAACCAGTACGACAGCCACTCGGAGAGCCTTGCCGACCGGGTGGGCACCGGGACGCCGGAGGCGACCTTGTCGAGGAGTTCGCGCCGCTTGGCGTCGCACTCTTCCCAAGTCTTGCCGTAGGCGAACTTGCGGGCGCGGGTGCCGTCCGGCTGGAGCACGTAGACGGCGGCTTGGTAGCGGCCGTCCTTGCGCTTGGTGATGGTGCCTGCGCCGTTGGGGTTGCGCTTGCGCTGAGTGGCCATCAGGCGGCCTCCTCGATCTGGTCGAGGATGAAGTCCCGGACGGCGTCGGCGGGGATGCGGCGGGCACCATCGATCTTGATGGAGATCAGGCGGTGCGAGCGGATCAGGTCGTAGACCTTCGAGCGTCCGAGCTTGAGCCGCGCCATGACTTCCGGCACGGTCAGCAGCTCAGCGGTGGCGGTGGTCATGCTGCGGCTCCTTCCAGGGCGAGTTGGTCGCGTAGGGCTTCGCGGGCGGTTTCGCGGTTGAGCTGGATGTCGCGGGCGATGGTGGCGGCGAGGGCGGATTCGCCGGGGGTGTGGCCGTGTCCGGCGTACTGCCAGTCGGCGAGGACGAGGACGGTGTCCGGCTCGCGTTCGTCGAGGCCGAGGGCTTCGCGTTCTTGGGCTGCGCGGTAGTCGGCGCGGGCCTGGCGGAGTTCGCCGAGGGTGGTCGAGTAGCGGCGGGACTTGGAGCTGAAGTGGCCGCGGAAGCCGAGCATGTGAGCCCAGGCCCAGATACGCCGTTCCGGGTAGAGCGGGTCGAGCGTCTTGCATGCCTCGATGAGGCGCCGGGCGTGGTCGGGGACGCCGTGGCGGTCGAGTTCGGCGAGTTCGCCGATGCGACGGTCGAGGGTGCCGGTGTTCTCGGCTGCTTTGGTGGCGTACTTGGCGACGTAGGAGGCAACGGCCTGTTCGGTGATGTCGGAGCCGTCGCCGAAGGCTTTGACCGGGCGTACGTCGAGCTGGGTGCCCCAGCGGAAGGTGCGGGCGGGTTGGTCGTCGGCGGCCGGGACGGACACCGAGGTGTACGCGTGGCGAGCGGCGGCGCGGATGGCGTCGGTCAGCAGGTCGATGGTGGCCCAGGACGGGGGCGGGGTGTCGGGGCCGTCCGGGCCGTCGAGGCGGATGACGGCGTGGAAGTGGATCGCGCCGCGCTTTTGGAACTCGGCGACCTTGCCGTAGGAGAGGCGCAGGGCCTCTGCGAGGGCGCGTTGGGAAAGGCCGGCGCGGGCGGCAATCTCGCGGCGGAGCCGGTTGGTGAAGCGCTGCCAGAGCTGTCCGGCGTGGTTGTTGAACAGCACGGCCCCGGCGTAGTCGTACGTCGCCGGGTCGAGTGCCGTGCCGAGCGCCGGATCGTCCGGGGCGTGTCGGGCGCCGCAGCGGCAAGTGCCGCGGTCGGGCCGGTTGTGGACCGGGCCGAACGACGGGGCGGTGAGGGTGGCGAAGACCCGGGCGTGATCGCGGACTCTGGCCGGGATGTCGCGGCGGTCGTCTCCGGCCAGTCCGGCGCGGATCAGGTGGTACGTGTCGCCCGCGTAGGTCCAGGCGCAGGCCGGGCAGCGGGAGGCCCGGCGGTTGCCGCAGGCGACGCGGAGGCGTCCGCCTGGTTCGCCCTCGGTGCTGTAGTGGTGCAGGGGCTCGCCGGTCGTCTTGTCCTTGGCGAGCGTCCAGCCGGTGAGGTGAATGGGGTCGGCGCAACCGCCGGTGCGGCGGATCTGGTCTTGCCAGCGGTCGAAGCCCGGGGACCCGGCCACCCGGAGGAGGTCCCCCAGGGTGGTCGAGTCCAGGCCCGCGAAGGTCGCGGTGTCGGTCATGCGCTCACCTCGGCGGTCATGCCATCCAGTTCGCGGGCCGCTTCACCGGCAGCGACGGCGAGGGCGCGCAGCACGTCGGCAGAGCCCGGGGTGGCGATGAGCGCGATGTCGACGGGGCCGCCGCCGATCCGCAGGCTTACGAAGCAGCCTCCGCGGTCGGCGTTGGTGTCCGGGAAGGTGACGACGCGGGTGCGAGTGTCGGCGTTCAGGTGGGCAGTGATGGTGAGGTCGTTCATGCCCGGCCCCCGGTGAGAAAGACGACGCGGGCGGGCACGGTGCCGGTGCCGTGGCAGGCCGGGCAGCGCACGGTGATCGTCCGCAGGTGGCCGCGGTGGTCGCGGCCGCCGAGGGTGATCGCGGCGGTGGCGAAGCCGTCGCAGGCCGTGCAGATGCGGGACGTGGGGCGGGTGCGGTCGGCCATGATGGTGCTTCCTTCCGGATCTGTGGTTCGGACAGGGACGGCGCCCGGGCGGCGGAAACCTGGCAGTGGAGGCCGCCCGGGGGCCGGTCAGCGGCGCTTGGCCTCGGAGGCGAGCAGTGAGCGGACGACGAGCGCACACACGGCCACGGATGCGGCGGTGACGGCGACCGCGAGGAGCATGGAGACCAGAACGGCGCCGACGACCAGGACCACGGCCGTACCGCCGCCGACGACCGCGACCAGGGCGCCAGGGGTGAGCTGGACCGTGGGCCGGGACGGCGCAGGAGCGACCGGAACAGGCGCCGAGGCCGGGGTCTGCTGGACGACGGCAGTCGGCTTGACCAAGGTGGGCGGCGTGACCAGGCCGGTCGGCGTGGGGTTGGTCGGGATCTTCGGGCGGAGCATGGCGGTTCTCCCTTCCCGGGGGTGGGCTACTTGACGGCGGTGTCGATGACGGGGGCCAAGAGGCTGTCGGCGAGGAGGTAGCCGCCGAGGAGCAGCACCATCACGAGCCACCAGGGCGGGCGGATGAGCTTGACGCCGAGCCAGCCGACGACGATCAGGGCGAGCCAGAGCGGTACCTGCATGGCGGTGGCCTCCTCAGCGGACCTTGCAGCGGTGGGTGCGGGCGGCGAGCTGGGCGGCGGAGGACCTGGAGAAGTCGGCGGACCAGCCGCAGCGGTCAGCGGTGCAGACGGCGGCGTGTTTGGTCTGGCCGTGGCGGTTGCGGTGGGTGCCTATTTGCACGGGGCCGATCTGCATCACGGAGTGGAAGAAGTCGCGGGCGGGCATGGGCTGTTCTCCTCTCAGTCAGGTGAGCTGGGTGGCGATCTGTGCGGCCATGGGCGCCGGGACGCCGAGGCGGGCGCGCAAGGTGTCGGTGTCGATCGGGCTGCCGGTACGGCTCTCGTGGTCGGCGGCGACCTTGCGGGCGTGGTCGACCAGGGCGGCCGGGACCGGAACCATGGGAGTCGGGTCCGGGTCAGGCGCGGTCAGGGCCGGGGCCTCCTCGGCGGCGGGGACCGAGGTGGTCTCCCGTTCCGAGTCGGGGATGGACACAGGCTCGATGTCGGGTGCGGGGGCCGGGGCTGCAGGTGCCGGCGGAACCGGCACCCGGTCCCCTGCGGAGTGGGCGAGCAGCGTGCCGCCGAGGAAGGCAAGGGCGGGCCATCCGGCGACGCCGAACCGCAGCCAGGCCGGAGGGTGAGCGAGGTCGAGGAATCCGGCGGTGGCGACGTTGGCGCCGAGCGAGGCCACCAGGGCGATCAGGAACCAGCACCAGGCCAGCCGGGACGGGCCGTCGTTGCGCAGTCGTCGCCAGGCGGCGACCAACAGCAGGTCGACGCTGATCGGGTAAGCCCATGCCTTCCACCCGTCCTGTCCCGCGGCGGCGGCGAGATCGTGCAGGTGAGCGAAGGACAGAGCACCAGCGATGACGGCCTGGACGAGCACGGCGTCCACGCGGAGCGAGCGGGTCATGGCCATCTCCTGTTTTCGGCATGGAGCGGGTAGGGACCTGGCGCGAGACGGTCGCGCCGACCGGTGGAGCGAGGAGGGTCAGGCCGTGGCGGGCTCGGCCTTGGACAGCGGCGCGGGGGCCGGGATGACGCCTGCGATCGCGGGGCGGAAGGGCGCGAGTTCGGGCAGGTCCGGGGTGCGGTCGGCGTGCCGGTTGCAGATGTTCACGGCCTGCCGGAGCGTGGTGTGCGGGGCGCGGATACGGGCCCATCCGCCGGTGGAGTCACCGGCGACGGCGACGCCGCGAGCGTCGGCGGGGATCTGGATGGCGGCGAGGACGGCGTCCGGGGAGATGTCGCCGAAGGCCATGTTGGCTGAGGTTTCGTCGTTGACTCGGTGGGTGGTGCGGCCGGTGAGCTGGGCCCGCAGCATGGTGATGCCCTTGCCGAGTTCGGAGCCGAAGCGCTGTCCGCAGATCTCCAAGTAGATCCCGGCGGCGCGGCCGAGCTGGGCGAGGCGGACGAGGGCGGTGATGATCCGGTCGCGGCGCTTCTCCTCGTCCTTGGTGGCGAAGAGGGCGAGTTCGGCGACCTCGTCGACCAGGACGACGATCGGGGTCGGGCGGATGTCGTCGGGCAGGTCCCAGATGTCGGCGGCGATCTCCGCGTCCGGGACGCCCACGGTGATGCGCTGGTGGGCGCGGATGAGTTGGTAGACGTTCTCCATGTGCGCGACGAGCCCATCGAGGAGTTCGGCGGCGGTGTCGGGGTTGTCGGCCAGCGCGGAGAACCGGCGGGCCAACGGGAAGAGTTCAACGCCCTGCTTGCAGTCGATACCGACGAGGGCGACATCCATCGGGGCGAGCCCCGCGACCAGGTTCCGCTGGTAGACGGACTTGCCCGACTCGGTGGCGCCAAGCGTGAGCCCGTGCGGTATCGCCCGGTAATCGCGGTAGTGGACCGAGCCGTCCTCGCGCAGGGCGACCGGGACCCGCATCGAGGCGCGGTCGGTGTTGGCGGGCATCTGCACCCGCTTGAGCACGTCGTAGCCGGTCATGCGCAACTCGACGACGCCGGAGCGCAGTTCGCGGGAGGTGACGCCGTACATCCCGAACGAGTGGCGCAGTCGGTCAGTGGCGGCAGCGACGTCGAAGGCGTCCTGGCCGGGGCGGAGCTTGAGCCGTAAGACCAGGCCGGTACGAGTCGGGCGCATCCGCAGGATGCGAGGCGGGCGCGACTCGGGCGCCGGGCGGTTGGTCATCCGGGCGAGCGAGAGACGCCAGCGGGAGGGCGGGACCGTCAGCCCGCAGGCGTCCATGACCGAGGCGTACCGAACCAGGACCCGCAGCGCGGCGAAGGTGACCCCGAAGGTCATCCAGTACCAGGCGGGGCGCCGCCACCGCAGGATTCCCGCGGTGACGACGACCAGCAGCAGCGCGACCGTGGACCAGGTCATGGTCAGGCCGCCTTGGGCTTCGTGGCACCGGCGACGAGCGAGGTGACCGCGACGGCGCGGAAGGCGATGCCGTGCCGCTTCTGACCGTTGAACTCGTTCTCCCACGGCCGGGCGATCAGCCCGGTGATCGCGACCGGCGTGCCCATCGTCAGTTCGCCGGAGATGCCGGGCTCCGGGACGGTGACGGTCAGGATTTCGACCTCGCCGTTGGCCGCGAACATCACGTCCACGGTCGACAGCGGGGCGCCGGTCTCGGCGTCCATCGCGCGCTCGCCGGAGCGGCGGTCCTTGACCTTGGGCTGCGGGGGCTGGGCCACCATCACGGAGGCGGCGGAGGTGTCGACGGGGATCTGACGCATGAGTGCGCTCCTTGATTCGATCAACTTGACGTACTTAGTGCATCGACCTCTTCGAGGGTGCACTTGAAGTACTTAGTACGTCAAGTGCTTCTCGACTCTTGTCGTTCCGATGTGCTGCACTTAGTGCGACAACCACTGAGAGGGGCCATGGCCGATTTCACCGGGCGTGCGAAGTACTTGGAGATCGCCGACGACTTCAAGCGGCGAATCCGTGACGGGGAACTGCCCCCCGGTGAGAAGCTGCCGTCCGAGACGGAGCTGATGGCGGCGCACGGGGTCTCGCGAACCGTTGCCCGGCAGGCGATCTCACGACTCCGTGAGGACGGCTACGTGATCTCTCACCAGGGCAAGGGAAGCTTCGTCACTCTTCCCGGCGGGGACCGCCCGGTGAAGCACAGCCCGGAGTTCGAGCAGATCGCCGAGTACCTGTCGGAGGTTCGTCGGGACGTGCGTCGTCTCGCGGAGCGGATGGACCAGCTTGAACAACTGGTCCGGCAGCAGCCGCAAGATCGGTGACCATCATCTCGGCGCGGCTGGCAAGGTCGGCCAACTCATCGCCAAGCGCCTTGACTTCACTGAGCAGTTCCTTCACTTCGGCCGGGGTCAGCGCCATCGTGGCCCCTTCGTCGCGTGTTCGATCTGACAGTCCCTCGGGTTGTCAGCAACGCTAGGACCGGACCGCCGCAGTACCCCGGAAAATCCCTCCGGGGTCGCATGTAGAGACGGGGGGACGCTCTTCCCATGCGAGGAATGACGACGAACCTGACGATCGGCGAACGAGTCGCTTGGTACCGCCGCAGGCGTGGGATGTCCCAAGAGGTCCTGGCCGGACTCGTCGGCCGCACGGTCGACTGGCTGAGCAAAGCCGAGAACAACCGGCTGGAGCTGGACAGGCTCTCGGTCATTAAGTCTCTGGCTGACGCCCTGGACGTGACTCTTGGCGACCTGCTCGCCGAACCGACTCTCCTGGAGTGGACCGCCGACAGCGGTACCCGAACTGTGCCGGCGCTTCGCTCGGCCCTGATGAACTACCGACAGCTCACCCCGCTGTTGGGAGTCACCACCGAGGGCGAGCCGACCCCGCTGGGCGAGCTCCGCGGAAGCGTCGCCGAAGTCTGGGATGCCTATCAGGACTCGCGATACGGATTCGCGACCCGGCGTCTGCCGCTCCTGCTCGCGGATGCACTCATTGCCGCCCAGGCCTACGAAGGCCGGGAACGCGAGCAAGCCCACGAACTCATGGCGATGACCTACCAGGGCGCCGCAATGGTGCTGACCAAGCTTGGCGAAACCGACCTTGCTTGGATCGCCGCCGATCGGGGTTTGGCGGCAGCCCAGCAGTCCGGCGATCCTGTCGTGACCGGATCGCTCTTCCGGTCCGTGGCTCACTGCCTGCTGTCCAATGGCCGATTCGACGCCGCCGTGCAGCTCGTCGGCGACGCGGGAGAGTACCTCCGCCCTGGGCTAGACGACGCCAATCCCGAGTTCCTGTCGATCTATGGAACGCTGTTCCTCGCAGGATCTATGGCAGCGGCCCGAGCGGAGGACCGTTCCACGACTCAGACTTTCCTCGGAGAGGCCGACCGGGCAGCACGGCGACTCGGCATCGATGCCAACCACGTATGGACGGCCTTCGGTCCGACGAATGTCGCGATCCACCGGGTTGCCACCGCCGCCGAGCTGGGAGACATGCAAGTCGCCGTTGACCTCGGCCCGCAGATCGACACCAGCGGGCTCCCGACCGAGCGCCGGACACGACACAACCTCGAAGTCGCCCGAGCTCTCAGCGCCCACAACCGGATGGATGACGCGCTAGCGAAGATCCTCGAAGCGGAGAGCTGGGCCCCCGAGCAGGTGCGGAGCCACTACCTCGCGCGCGAGCTGGTGCTCACCTGGGTCCGGAACCAGCGCGGCCGACCGAGCCGCACTCTGGCGGACCTGGCCGACCGGCTGCGTGTCGTCTGAGCTGGGTACGCTCGGCTGCATGGCAGTGAACGCACAGGAAGCGAAGATGGCGCATCCGCGTATGGCCGCGGGTGCGCTTTTCGTTGATGCCGCCGGACGGGTCCTAATGGTGGAGCCCACCTACAAGAGCTACTGGGAGATCCCCGGCGGATACGTCGAGACCGGGGAGTCACCGCTGCACGCTGCCATCCGCGAGGTTCACGAGGAGCTAGGGATCACGCCGCCCCTTGGGCGCCTGCTGGCCGTCGACTGGGCCCCGAACGAGGCCGAGGGCGACAAGGTGCTGTACCTCTTCGACGGCGGCCAGCTCAGCCAGGATGACCTGGAAATGATCAGCTTGCAGCCTGACGAGCTGAGGAGCTTCGCCTTCCTCACGCCGGAGGAGATCACCGAGCGCACCATCCCACGGCTGGCCCGGCGCATCCTTGCGGCGGCAGAGGCCCGGAATGAGGCCGCCCCGGTGTACCTCGAGCACGGGCAAAAGCCTGGGAGCCGGGCTGCCTGATCGCAATGAGTACGAGCTGATCGCAGTGCGGTAAGACTTTCCCTACTTCATCAAGGCCCGCGCACGGCGCGGGCGCGCGCCGCCTCTGCGGCGCGGCCTGCCTCCTGTCTGCGCCCCGGCTGGCCGCGCCCGGCGGCGCGCTGCGTGCATGCGGGCGGAAGCGAGAACGTCATCCGCGGACCAAAGACATGCCTCCGGCGGGGGCGCTCAGACTCTGGGATGGGAGGGGCGCCGTGCGCGAGTGCCGGCCGGTTCGGGGCGAGCGTTGTGGGCTCCCATCCCGTCCGCCATCGACCCAGGCAGAGCCGAGCAGACGCGGCCCATGGCGTCCAGGTCGTTCGTACAGTGGCGCGCTCCACCTGGACGCCATGAACCACGCCCGCTCCACGGTGTGTGGGTCGACGGCGGACGGGATGGGAGCTGGGGTGAGTGGCGGGCTGGGCAGGGGTGAGTTCTCTGGCATCCACGGGCGCCATCAACCTCCCCGCATCAGCGCTCACAGGCACGCGGACCCTGCTCAGGTGGAGACAGGAGTGCGGGACAGGGCGGTACGCAGCGCGAAGGCGCCGAGCAGGCCGCCTGCCGTGAACCGCTGGGCGGTCATAGCGCGGGGCCGGGCGGCCAGAAATCCCGACACCCGTGCTGCGCCCAGCATGATCAGAGCGTTCACGGAGATCCCCACGATGATCTGCACACCACCGAGCTGGAGCAGTTGCCCCCAGGCCGGACCTGCCTGCGGGTCCAGGAACTGGGGCAGCAGGGCGGCATACATAAGAGCGATCTTGGGGTTGAGCAGGTTGGTCAGCAGCCCCATCGAGAACAGGCGGGCGTCGGAGACCGGAGGCAGGTCGTCAGCCGGGGCGAAGGGCGAGCGGCCGCCGGGCTTGAGCATGCCCCAGGCGAGGTAGGCCAGGTAAACGGCCCCGGCAAGCTTGACCACCGTGAACGCCACCGGCACAGCGGCGAACAACGCGGACAGGCCCGCAGCCGCAGCCAACAGGTAGCACACGAATCCCACGGCGGTCCCACTGAGACTGACCAGGCCCGCCCGGCGGCCTTGGGTGATCGCGCGGGAGGCGAGGTGGATCATGTTCGGTCCTGGAGTCAGGGCCATGCCCAGTTCGACCAGGGCCACCCCTCCGACTGCGGTCAGGGTGATCACCGGTCAACCTCCTGGTCGCTCATCGGGCACCTGATACGGAACGGGTAGCCCGGTTGCAACGGACGGCTACGACGCATCAGCCGCGCCTGTCTCGCCTGCTGCACTCTACGGCCCTGCCGCTCAGCATCTTCATGCACCCCGGCCCAGTTCCTGGCCCGCCGACGACATCAAGTGCTGAGCCCGCACCTGAAGCGACGCCGGTAGCCTGGACGCTGACAACGCAGTCTGAGGCGGTCGAACCGAGCCGCAACGCCCGAGGGGCCAACCCCCGCCGGAGAGCGCGGCAGGCGGGCGTCCGTGTCCCCTGCGTGCCCGATGGAGCGGCACGGAGCGGGGAACCACGGGGAGTCTCGGTGAGCGTCCCGAGAACACGCAGGTCAGCGTCTTGCCTGGTCAGGGCGGGTGCGCGTACGCGATCTTCCAAGCTGGTGCTCTACGACGCCGCCAGGCCACTGCCCAAAGCCGTTCCGCCCGTGCAGTAGCCTTCCCGCGGAGGGGTGCCATGTCCGCGTGGATCATGTTGGGTTCCGGCTGCTTTTTCGTAGTGCTGGGCGTGTTGACCTTGAACGGCCGGGGAACTGCGGCGTATGCGCGGTCACCTAGGGCCGGTTGGGGTTGGATGGCGGTAGGTGGCGGCTTCGTCTTGGACGGAGGACCCAAACTCCTCGGCTTCTCTTCCGGTGCGGCGATGGTTCTTTCCACGCTGGCTCTGGGGCTCGTCGTGCTTGGTGCGGTGCTTCAGGTCCGGGGTGGAGCGTTCGCTAAGGCCCGTCGCGTTGGCGACGGCGACTAGACGGTGGTCAGCGACCGTGCGGTACAGCACAGAAGTACAGCAACCGTGGCGACCGCAGGCGACCTGTCCGAGCCGCTACCACCTCTGTGACCAGCCCGGCAGACCTCAGCAACCGCCCCGCCTGTAGTTCGCATCGAGGGGCGCACGCCACAGCACCCCCGCTCGGGCCGTCTCTGGGCCGTGCGGGGGTGCTCAACGGCGACCAACGCTGACAACCGTTGACGGCTCAGCCACAGGTCACAGCGTTGATCGGTTAGGCGACCGCAGGTCAGAGACCCGGTGCGTCACTTCTTCGGCTACTGATCAGACTTCAGCGGGGCTTGACCTGCCCATTGAGTGGTTGATTTTCGAATCAGACTCCGCCGACCTCGCGCGTCGATCAGCCATACACTCAAGCGGCAGGCCAGGAGCAAGGGGGACCATGGCGACGCGCAGTCAAGCTGAGCGAGACGCGACCACGGTGGAGATCGTCTATGCCATCGTCTCTGCGGTGTTCCGTGCTTGTGTGACGGGACTTCTCTTGGCAAGTCCGATCCTCTTTCTCGGCCTCCGTGGCCCCGCCATGAAGATCGTTGGCGGCATCGCCGTCGTCCTCGCTATCGGCGTGCTGCTGTGGCGACTGATCAGCGTCCTGTGGCGCTTCGACAATCAGCGACGTCACTGAGGGCAACGCCGGGGCGATGCGTCTCTTGACATCACCGGCTGACATCAACAGCGGCGAACACCAGCCAACCAGCGCAGCTCGCGGGAGACCTCGCAGTCAGCCGACATGCTTAGTCTGGGCTGGCTGCGACACCGGCTGATCGAACTTACAAGGCAGATGTCGGCGGTTCGAAACCGTCCGCGCCCACCAGCCTCTCGGCATGGAAAAGGCCCAGGTCATCCGGTACGAATCCGGAAGCCTGGGCCTTGATCATTAGGCCTGTTCTCAGCCGGCGGCCTTGGCGATGATGCGATCCATCTCCTCTCGGCCAAAGGCCCGCAGGGTCGTGGTACGGACGTTGCCCACCCCGCCGAGCTGCAGGAGCGCAGCGGTGGCGGTTTCGTCGTCAGGGGCCTCGACAACGGCCATGAGGTCGTACGGACCGACGGTCCAGTAGATGGTCAGGAGCTTCGCCCCGAGCTTCTGTACCGCTGAGGAGAAGGCCTCGGCACGCTTTGCGGTGTCCTTGTAGTTTCGGATCCCTTGATCGGTCCAGTTCAGCAACGTGACATACGTCGGCATGATCTTTCACCTTCATGAGGGAACACATCACCAGGGCTAATTCTGGGCGTAATGCCTGAAACGTGCACAAGATGCGGGTCAGCGTGAAGGCCCCCCAGCCGATCAAGGCTGGGGGCCTTTCGCCGTCCAGTCCGGTCGTGCTGTGGCGTGGCTGCGGTCGGGCCCTGTGACGCGCCTGTGACAGTCGGCGGACAGCGTCGTGAAGTCGCCCGGTCAAGCTTTTGGAAACGGGACAAAAAGAAGTATTCGGACATATGTCTCCTGTTTCCGAGGGTGTGAGCAGTGATGGCAGGTCCGATCCGATCCGTCGGAGGAAATCCCATGGGCCTCACCCTCACCATGCCGAATGCCGAAGCCTCCGCACCTGCGCTGGCGCCGCGTGAGCGGGAGACGCTGCGACACATCGCCGCAGGGCGCACCTATCTGCAGACGGCCCGCCACATGGGGCTCTCCAAGCACACGGTCGACGCCTACCTCCGCCGTATCCGGGCCAAGCTCAACATCAACAGCACGGCCGAACTCACCCGGCTGGCCATCTCCCTGGGACTGTGACGGCCGGCCACGGCCTTGGTCTTTCGTGCTCGTGACGGGTGCCGTATCGCATGTGTGGCCCGGATGGTGGTGGACCATCCGGGCCGCCGGCTTCGGTTTTCAGAAAGGGACTGTCGCCGATTCGATTCACTCGGGCTCGGGGTATACCTCCTCGGGGCCGAAGGCGTCGCCGCCGTAACCGTCGTGGACGCTGTCATTGGTGGCGTCGCCAGGGTCGACGTGGTCTGGGCCGTAGAGGCTGTCGTCGTCGACACCGTCGTGGATGCTGTCATCGGTGTAGCCGCCGCCGTCCTGGCCGCAGCCGGAGCCGCAGCTGCCGGCGTCTCCGCCGGGGCCGAATTCGCCCTCGCCGCCCTCGCCGCCGCCGTCGTCGGTGACGGCGGTCGGCGCTGCCGTGGAGTGGCTCAGGGCCGGCGTCGCGGCGGATGCCGGGAGGATGACGCCTCCGGAGATCATCGCGGTCGCGGCGACGATCATCGCGATGTGGGAGGTCCGCCGCCTGGGCTTGGTATGCGTGTGGATGTTGTGGGTCATGGCTTTTTCCTTGGTCCTCTTCTGCCTGCTTAGCTGGTGTCGGGCGATGCCGGTGGATCCGGTGAGGCCCGCAGGACATCCAGTGGGCCTGCGAGGGCACAGCTGTGTCACGTTCCGAGAATTCGGGGCTTGACGAAGGGCTGACGCTCTT
This sequence comes from Streptomyces sp. NPDC002896, assembly GCF_040295225.1. Lineage (NCBI taxonomy): Bacteria > Bacillati > Actinomycetota > Actinomycetes > Kitasatosporales > Streptomycetaceae > Streptomyces > Streptomyces sp. NPDC002896. The sequence goes on from NZ_JBEOVA010000012.1 coordinate 78,147, forward strand.
TGCCGGCAGGCGTGTCGCCGGCGTGGGCAGTCGCCGCGTACTCGGCCGCGTTTTCGGCCTCAGACGTCAATGCGGGCTCACGCAGTAAGCGTGAGCCCGCATCGGTGGTGTAGCCCTTCGGCGGTTCCGGTTGCCAGGGTCACCAGGGGCCAGGGACCAAGTACCGGTGGCGGCAGTTCCGTTGATTACGAGGCAGGACGCCGCGCTCCGGTCTGTGCAGTGTCGGCAGGGGTGTTAGTCCAGGTCCCGCTCGATCTGCTGCTCTCGGACCTGCTCCTGGCGCTGGGTCTCGAGGTTCTCCACGGTGTAGCGCGCCTGCTGCCCGCTGCCCTGGACGTCCTGGATCACGCCCGTCTGCTTCTGGTTCATCTCGTCCCGGTATTCCACCCGGTCTCCCTGGCGGTGCGGCATGCTTGCCTCCCAGTGTGATGTAGGTCGGAGAAGGCTGGCCCGGCTCGTCACGGCGGGCCACCCCCGTCCGTGCGCCTGCGGCTCCGAGGCGCCTTGACCAGCACACCTCCGCCCAGGGGGCGCGGCAACCGCTGTAGGCCGAACAGGGGAAATCCCGGGCGCGCCCCGCAATGCCTCGATGGCGCCGCCTCCGGGGGTCCTTGTGAGCCGCGCCGATCGCTGTCCGTCGTCTCCGCCAGTCGTCCCGCCCGTCACCTGACAGGCCATCAATTCCCGTCGGGCTGTGGCTCCTCGTGTGCATGCTTCAGCTCCATGCGTGCCTCCACCGCATCCGGGCCCGAGACTTCCGACCAGAAGCGGTGGCACGTCACGAACACCGCGAGTTCCCGCTCGCGTTGGCGGAGCTTCTCCACCTCGGCCTGTTCGTCCGCTGTCCAGCCGGGGGAGGCCGGACGCTCCACCTTGCGCCAGCCGGTGTCGTCGCTGAATCCGTCCAGGGGCTCGACCGACCAGGGCAGCCGCTTCAGCAGGGCCAGGAGTTCTGCCCGGACCTGATGTAGCTCCTCCTGACCGGCTAGGAGGTCGCTCGGAAAGTCATAGGTCGCAGCCACGCCGCAATGCTACGCCTGTTCGATTTTTGGATGCGAGTTCCTTGTGGGACTTCATGCGAACGTGTCGATCCGGACGTAAGCCGTACGCATACCGGGCGTAAGCCGTACGTACAGGAGAGGAGGTCATCCGGCCACGGAGCTCATCAAACGGCGACTCATCGAGGAGGACCGTCATGCCCCACTACCTGCTCAGCATCTACCAGCCCGGCGGGGAGCCGCCGCCTGAGGTCCTGGAGCCGTCGGTCCTTGCTCCGACGGAACAGCGGGAGAGCCGACGGAAAATCGGGAGACTTGTTCCGTCGTCCGCTGCTAGTTTTCCCTGATCATGGAACCGATCGACGAGAAGGCCATACGCGCATCCTTCGCCAATTGCTCGAAGGGCGAGGCGAAACGCATCAGCCTTCCTCGGGAGCTGCCGGAACTGCCCTGGGCGGACATGGACTTCCTCGGCTGGCGCGATCCGGGTGCGCCGGACCGCGGATATCTCGTCGCGGTACGCGACGACCGGCTCGTCGGTGTCACGCTCCGTGCGCCGCAGGGCATCCGGCGTGGCTTCACCAAGACGACCGTGTGCTCGCTGTGCCTGACCGGGCATCCCGGCACCGGGGTGTGCCTGCTGGTCGCGCCGCGGGCGGGGGCCGCCGGACGGCAGGGGAACACCGTCGGGGCGTACGTGTGCGCCGACCTGGCCTGCTCGCTCTATCTGCGGGGCAAGAAGCAGACGGGGCTGAGGGTGCCGTACGAGGAGACGCTGCCGCTCGAGGACAAGATCGAGCGGACTCTCGCCAACCTTGATGCCTTCCTCGACAAGGTTCTCGCCGGCTGACCCGGCGGCGGTCTGCTCTCCCGGGCGCCGGGCCGATTGTCAGTGGCCGGGGTGACACTGGACACATGTGCCGCAGCATCAAGACGCTCCGTCCGCCCGTACTCCCCGAAGAGGCCACCGAGGAGGAGATGCGGGCCGCCGCGCTTCAGTACGTGCGGAAGGTCTCCGGGTTCCGTGCCCCCGCCGCCCACAATCGGGAGGTGTTCGACCGCGCCGTCGACGTGATCGCCGAGGCGACGGCGGAGCTGCTTGCCGGGCTGGAGGTGCGGGGGCGGCGGGCCGACGGGACGGCCACGACGGCGGCTGCGGCCGTGGGCGAGACGGCCTGACGTATCCCTCAGCCGGCGAGGCCGGCCCGTCGCGGCCTCAGCTCGGCGCCGGCTCGCTCGGCTCAGTCGGCCGTCGCATCACATAGGCCGCCACCGCCCCTGCCCCGACCAGGGCGGCGAACGAGAGTGCCGTGGCGAGCCATGTGGTGCCGAGCCACTGGGCGCCGAGGTAGCCGAGGCCGACGCTGTAGGCGGCCCAGGCGATGCCGGCCAGGGCCGACCAGGGGAGGAACTCGCGGACCTTGCGGTGGGCCGCGCCCGCGCCCAGGGAGACGACCGAGCGGCCCGCAGGGGCGAAGCGGGCGAGGACGACCAGGGCGCCGCCGCCCCGGGAGAGGGCCGAGCCGAGTCGTTCCTGCGCGGTGGTGAGGCGGCGGGAGCGGGCGATGGCGCGCTCCAGGCGGTCGCCGGCGCGCCAGGCCAGCCGGTACGCGACCAGGTCACCGAGGACCGAGGCGGTCGCCGCGGACAGGATGAGGGCCAGGATGTCGGGGACCTGCCCCGTCGCGGCGCCGGAGCCGGCCGCGGCAGCGGTGCCGGCGGTGACCACCAGGACGCCGCTCGGCAGAACGGGGAGGAACACGTCGAAGAGGATGAACAGGGCCACCACGGCATAGATCCATGGACTGCCGGTCAGCGACCCCACACTCTCGAGCACCGAAACTCCCCGGTCGACGGAACAGCGCCGCGGCGTCGCGGGGGAGCGGCAGGGGCGGCATGACAACAGCTGTACAGCGTACGCCTGGCGGTGGGCCCCCGAGCCACCAGGGCTCAGTTGTCGCACTCGAACGGCGCTCGCTCCCGCGTACGTCTGCGGGAGCGAGCGCCGCGTGAGGCGATCAAGCCGTGCCGGAAGGCCGTTACGTCAGACCGTTACGTCAGACCGCTGCGCCGGGTCGTTCGTCACGCCGTGACCGGCGCGCGCTCCTCCGGGGCCTTCGCCGTGTCCCGCGTGCCCGCGTCGCGGGACGAGAAGAGGCGGTCGAGACCGAGCGCGCCCGAGCCGGTGAAGACGAGCAGGAACATCGTCCAGCAGTACAGCGCAGCCAGCTCGCCGCTGTTCTGCAGAGGCCACAGCGCCTCCGGCTGGTGGACCTTGAAGTACGCGTAGGCCATAGCGCCCGACGAGGCGAACGCCGCCGCGCGGGTGCCGAGGCCGATCGCCACCAGGGCACCGCCGACGAGTTCGATCACGGCCGCGTACCAGCCGGGCCAGGTGCCCGTCGGGACGGTGCCGCCGCCCATCGCGCCGCCGAGGACGCCGAAGAGCGACGCGGCGCCGTGGCAGGCGAAGAGCAGACCGACGACGAACCGGAACAGGCCGAGAGCGTAGGGCTGGGCGCTGTTGAGACGTCCAGTCATGGTTGGGGGACTCCTTCGGTTGGGGACGTAACCGAGCGAGCCCACAGGTTAGGCATGCCTAATCTATGCTTGCAAGTTCAACATCTGGCGACTGACCCGCCTCGGAGGCCACATCTGCCTCTCCTTCCGCTCCCGTGCCCCGGTCTCCTCCCGCTTCCGTGCCGTAGCGTCCGCCGACCGCCATACGCAGCACCTCGCGGGCCACGGCGTCGGCGTCCGACAGGGTGACCGAGTCGACTCCCGGCCTGGCCCCGGCAGCGGTCACCCAGTGCACCCCCTCCGTGGGGACCCCGTAGGCGAGCCGCCTGTGGTGGGGGCGGCCCTGGCGGTCGACCAGGCGGTACGGGCGCGGCGTCACGTCCAGCCCCCCGGTCTCGTAACCGCCGACGGAATGCGGCCGGCACTGGCCGGTCTTCAGCAGGCGCGCGAGCAACTCGTCGGCCGTCCGCCGCAGGTCCGGTTCCGGCAGCCGCGCCTCGACGAGCGTCGTGACGCGGGCGGCGGAGCCGGGCACATCGGGCGAGTGCGCGGCGAAGGCGCCTTCCACCGGGCGCACCTCCAGGCGCGGGCCCAGCACCGCGAGTACGCCCGCCTCGATCAGCGCGGTCATCTCCTCGATACGCCGGCGGGGTGGACCGATCGACAGGAAGGCGTTGAGCGGGGTGTACCAGCGGTCGAGGTGGTCGCGGCGCGAGGTGCCGGCCAGCCCCCCGTGGTCGACGATCTGACGCAGCTCGTTGCGCAGGTCGCGCAGCACGTCCAGGGCCGCCTTCAGTGGGCCGGCGACATTGCCGAGCGCGGCCTGCGCCGCGTCCTCGCGCAGATACGCCAGCAGCCAGTCGCGGAAGTCGCCGGGGCCCGAGAAGGAACGGTCGCGGTACGGGCGCGAAACCCGGTCCCACGACCAGCGGTCGGCCGCCGCGATACCGAACTCGCCGAGGACGAGCGCCTCTTGGGGGCTGCGGTGCGCCGTGGTGAGAAAACGATCCCGGAAGCCTCCCGGCGCCGCGACGGAACAGCCTCCCGGCGCAAGCAGCGCTTCGTAGTAGACGGTCTCCACTTCCTTGGCGACCAGGGGCCATATCTCCGTCAGGAAGTCCGGCGGATCGCCGGAGTCCGCGCGCTTGCGGAAGCCCGCTATCGCCTCGGGCGTCAGGACGGCCGGCTGGTGCCGCCCGTAGGGGCCTTTGGCGTTGTCGCCGCGGGCCTGGTACGGGATGCCGCGCCGCGATCCCGCGTACAGGCGGGGCTCGCGGCCGGACGGAAGATACCGCAGCCCGCGGTCGCCGGGCACGTAACGGCCGCCGCGCCCCTCGGTCAACAGGGCCATGTGGTCGAAGAAGTTGAGGCCCAGGCCGCGTAGCAGCACCGGCTCGCCCGGGGCTACGGCCGACAGGTCCACGTCGGCGGGGTTGGCGGGCGGGAAGTGGCGCAGGCCGTGCCGCCGCGCGTGCTCCGCGAGCCGCTCCTGCGCCGGATCGTCGACGACCGGCAGGTGTCCCTGGGCGAGCACCACGGCCGTGAGGTCGCGCAGCTCGACGCCGCTGTCCAGTACGAGGTACTGGAGGCCGTCCGGTTCATCGTCGAGCTTGACCGCCCGGGCCGTGTGCACCTCGACCCGTACCGCGGGCGGCGCGCCGCGCACCACCTCGTCGAAGACCCACTCCAGATAGCGCCCGTAGCAGGCTCGGGTCGGATAGTCGTCCGGCCCGAGCCCGTATGCCGGGCCCCTGCCGCCGACATCGCCGCCCCCGCCCCGAGCGTCGCGTTCGGCGGCCCACTCGTACAGGCTCGGACCCGGTCGTATCGGTCCTGAGCAGTCCACGCTGTCGTCGGTGAAGAGCGTCACCTGCGAGGCGACCGTGTTCATCAGCAGTTCGGGCGGCTGTGCTGTCCGCCAGACGCGGCCCGCGCCGGGCGGTGAGGGGTCGACGACGTGGACCGTCAGCCGGCTCCCGGGCGGGAGCAGTTCGGGTGCGGAGGCGCAGAGGCGCTCCAGCACGCTGGTGCCGCGCGGTCCCGCCCCGACGAGGGCGACGGCTGCGCGGATCCCTCGGGGACCGGGGCCGTCGGACGGTCCTGAGGGGTGGGGGGTCGCGGCAGTCAAAAGCGTGGCTCCCGGAGCATGTGCGGCCGCTCGTGTTGTGGCCGTGCTGCTTGTGTTGCGGTGGCTGCTGTCGGACAAGACGCCCGCTGGAAGCGGACGGTCCGGCTCATCATGCCGTCGGAACCGCGGACAGCCCTACCGATTGGCGGATGACCGGCCCCAGGTGTGGGCCGTGTCACGGGCAACACACAGCATCACAGGCATCACACCATCAACCCGGGCATCACGGGGTGAGTACGGACTCCTCCACCTCTTCCAGTCGTGGCCCGCCGCCCTGCCGCCCAGCACGGGCCTGCTCCAGTCGCAGCGCCGCCGAACGGCCGCGCATGGTCAAGGTCATCAACTGGTTTCCGAACCAAGGACCGCCTGTTTTCCGCCAGTTGACCGCTGGTTCTCCATTACGCCCGTGCAGGGCGAAGCGCCGCCCCAGAGCCTGGCCCATCCGGCTCCAGCCGAACCGGAAACCGATCCTGATCGACGCAGGGATGGAGTTGTGCACGGGCGAGCAGGTCAGCTGCAGCACCCGGGCATCCGGATCACGCCCCTCCGGCCAGGACGGCTCCGCGACATACGCATGGTGGACGTCCCCGGACAGTACACAGACCGTGGCCGGCGCTTCCGGACCCGTGCCCGCCTCGGCGATCAGCGCGGTCAGCGCATCGAAAGACGCGGGAAAGGCCGCCCAGTGCTCCAAGTCGGCGCGTCTGCGCAGGTCTTCGGCCATACGGGCCCAGCGCGCGCCTCGTTCGCCGCGGCAGAGCGCGGCGTTCCACGCCTCGGCGTCATGGACGAGCGGAGGCAGCAGCCATGGCAGCGACGTGCCGATCAGCAGGTGGTCGAAGGACCCGCGGTCGTCCAGAGCCTGTTCGCGCAGCCAGCGCGCCTCGTCCGGGTCGAGCATCGCCCGGTTGTCCTCGTCCAGGACGCGCGCCGCGCGTGTGTCGACCATCAGCAGGCGTACGCGGCCGAAGTCGCGGCGGTAGCTCCAGCGGACCGAGGAGGGATCGGCGTCGGCGCGGGCCGCGAAGGACCGCAGCGCCTCTGTGCCGTCGGGCGTCGCGCGGACCGCCGTATACAACTCGTCCCTCTCCAGCTCGTCCGGCGGGAGATTGCCGAGGTGCTGATGGACCCAGTACGACATGAGGCCGCTCAGCAGACGCTCGCGCCACCAGGGTGTGGCCCGCATCGCGGCGAGCCAGGACTCGCTGGTGTTCCAGTCGTCGATCACGTCGTGGTCGTCGAAGATCATGCAGCTGGGGACGGTGGAGAGCAGCCAGCGCATCTCGGGGTCGAGCCACGACTCGTAATAGAGGTGCGTGTACTCCTCGTAGTCCGCGACCTCGGCGCCCGGCGGTTCGCGCAGATCGCGGCGGGTGGCCAGCCAGCGGCGGGTGGCCTGGGACGTCTCGTCCGCGTACACCTGGTCGCCCAGGAGCAGCAGCACGTCGGGCCGCTCGGCGGCGGGGTGCGCGGCGAGACGGGCGGCCAGGGTGTCCAGTGCGTCCGGCCCCACCGGGTCCTTCTCGTCGGGAGGCGCGGCGGCCCACCGGCACGAGCCGAAGGCGACGCGGACCTGCGGGTTTTGCGCGTCGGGCGTACGGATCGTGCTCGGCGGGAACGGCGAGTCCGGCAGCGGCCACACTGGCGTGCCGTCCAGCGCCACCTCGTATGCCGTCTCGGTGCCGGGTGTGAGACCGGTCACCGGGACGAGTGCGTAGTGGTGCCCGGCGATCTGGAACGTGCGCGCCCGGCCCGACGACCCGTCGGCGCAGCGCACCTCGGCCGTGCACGGACGGCTCGCCTCGACCCACACGGTCGCCGACGAGCCGTCGACATATCTCAGCAGCGGTCCCAGGCGCAGCCGTGCCATGGCGATCACCCTCCTCCGTCGCCCCGTACGGTACGGAACGACGGAGGCCGGCGGGGAGGTTCCGGTGAACGGCGGCCGACGATCGGCGGCCGCTCAGGGTGATCGATTCAGCAGATGCTGAGAACGATCGATTCAGCAGCCGTTCAGGATGCTCGACAGCGCGCTTTTCTCTGCGGAGTCCACCGAGAGGTCGTAGTAGTACTTCACCTGCACCCAGGCGCGGGCGTAGGTGCAGCGGTACGCGGTGCGGGACGGCAGCCAGGTGGCCGGGTCCTGGTCGCCCTTCGCCTGGTTCACGTTGTCCGTGACGGCGATGAGCTGAGGGCGGGTCAGGTCGTTGGCGAAGGCCTGGCGCCGGGAGGTGGTCCAGCTGTCGGCGCCGGAGTCCCAGGCCTCGGCGAGCGGGACGAGGTGGTCGATGTCCAGGTCGGATGCGGCGGTCCAGGTCGCGCCGTCGTAGACGGAGTACCAACTGCCGCTGGTGGCGGCGCAGCTGGAGTCCTGCACGACGTTCGTGCCGTCGCGCTTGAGGACGACCTCACGGGTGTTGCAGGTCCCCGACTGGGTGATCCAGTGCGGGAACAGGTCCCGGTCGTAGCCGGTGCGGTCCTCGGTCGCGACGGTCAGCGAGGCGAGGTAGGTGCGGGCTGTGGCGGCGCTCACAGGGGTGGGCAGGGCGGCCTGGGCTGCCGGACCGTTGAAAAGTCCGGTCATGGCTATCAGCCCGGTGAGGCCGGCGAGTATGCTGAGTCGTCGACGCGCGTAGATCTTGGGCATACGAACTCCCTTGTGGTGGGGGGTAGTTGACCGTGCAGGCGCGTTCAGAGTGGCGGCACCGGGTTTCGAACGGGTGCGCGCCAGGTTAGAAGTTAATGACGCGAACATGACACAACAAGGGGTGTGACGGCCCCGGCTGTCGCCGTCTCGGGACCAATGGCCTGTACACGCGATGCGTCGGCGTCCCGTACGATGGATGGCGCAGAAGGGGAGTAGCCCGATGCCGGACCGTCGACATACTGCTCAGCTCGTCTGAGCCGGCGCCCGGAGGCAGGCCTTGTGGCCGGCCGGCGAGACCTTCGGCAAGCAGTGCCCGTGCACACGTCCGTGTGCGTCCGTGCGCGCTGCCATGCCGAGGTTTCGCATGTGAGCAAACTCTCGGCGGGCAGCCCCGACCGATTGAGAAACCTTGATCAGTATCAGCGTGATGGCGCTCGTCTTCGGCGTCGTCTTCCTCGCCGAACTGCCGGACAAGACCGCGCTGGCCGGGCTCGTGCTCGGCACGCGCTACCGCGCCTCATACGTCTTCGCCGGTGTCGCCGCCGCCTTCGCCGTCCATGTCGCGCTGGCCGTCGCGGCCGGCAGCGTCCTGACCCTGCTGCCGGACCAGATCCTCCACGCCCTCACCGGTGTGCTGTTCCTGGGCGGCGCCGCCATGCTGCTGATGCAGAAGGGCGGGGACGAGGACGAGGAGATCCGCAAGCCGGAGAACCAGGGCTTCTGGAAGGTCTCAGGTGCGGGCTTCATGCTCATCCTGATCGCGGAGTTCGGCGATCTCACGCAGATCATGACGGCCAACCTCGCCGCCCGCTATGACGACCCGCTCTCCGTCGGACTCGGTGCCGTGCTGGCGCTGTGGGCCGTGGCCGGCCTCGGCATTCTCGGCGGCAAGGCGCTCATGAAGCGGGTGCCGCTGGCGCTCATCACCAAGATCGCGGCGCTGCTGATGCTGGCGCTCGGCGTGTGGAGTTTGTACGAGGCGGTGGCGGGCTGACGGCATCGTTTTGTATCGTGAAGGAACAAAGTGGCTCCCGCCCGTTTTCCCTGACCGGCGGGCGGGGCCGCTTGACCTCCCGGAATACCTGGTCCGGAACCTCTCTCCCGCGCTTTGGAGCATGCCGATGACGGCACACGACCCCGCCACCGTTCTGACCGCCCGTGCCCTTCTCCTCGACATGGACGGGACCCTCGTCAACTCGGACGCGGTGGTCGAGCGGTGCTGGCGGCGCTGGGCGGACGGGCACGGGCTGGACTTCGACGAGGTCATCAAGGTCGTCCACGGGCGGCAGGGGTACGCGTCCATGGCGCTGCTGCTGCCGGACCGGCCCATGGAGGAGAACTACGCGGACAACGCCCGCGTGCTGGCCGAGGAGACCGCCGACGTCGAGGGCATCGTCGAGATCCCCGGCGCCGCCGCGTTCCTCGCGTCCCTTGCCGGGCTGCCGCATGCGCTCGTCACGTCGGCGGATGTGGCCCTCTCCACCGCGCGGATGGCTGCGGCCGGGCTGCCGCTGCCTCCCGTCCGGATCACCGCCGAGTCCGTCGGGGCGAGCAAGCCGGATCCCGAAGGGTTTCTGAAGGGCGCCGCCGAGCTGGGGATCGATCCGGCCGACTGCCTCGTCTTCGAGGACTCCGAGGCGGGGATACTGGCGGGGCGCTCCGCGGGGATGCGGGTTGTGGGGGTCGGGGCTCGGGCGGGCCAGTACGGGCCGACGGTTCATGTTCCCGACCTGTCCCGGGTGCGGGTTGAGTCCGGGGCGGACGGGGGGATCCGGGTGTACGTGGGCTGACGGCGGGGCTTACCGGGGCGTTGCCTCGGGTGCCCCGGGGGCGGCCCCCTCGTGGGGGCACAGGTATCACCGCACGTTGGCGTACGTCGTGGGTTGTGCCCACCCTCCCCCAAGCTCTCGGCTTCTCCCCCAGTGCCTTAAGGGCCTGGGGGGTACCCCCAGAGCAGGGGGGACCCCCATCGCCCTGCGGAACGCCTGCCCACAACGGGCGGGGCGCGCCTGCCCACCGGGACCGCCCGCAGGCGGCCCCGGACGACGAAGTCGTGCCGGGCGGGCGCGGCCCGAGGCGGGGGAGAGGCGAGCTCGAGGCTGGCGGGTGAGGCCCGAGACGCGTGGGTGCAGCCCGAGGTGGGGGAACCTTCCGAGGTGGGGAGGCTCTCGTGGGGACGGGAGCCCGGGACGGGCAGGGTGCTCCTCGTCAGAGGTGAGGGGCTTTGGGGGGCGAGCCCGGTGGGGTCCGTTACGGGGCCGTCGTCTCGCTTTCCAGGCTGCGCCGCGTCTGCGGCCCATACGTCCCGTTCTCACGGATCCCCCGAGCCCGCTGGTAGCGGCTCACCGCGTCCTCGACCGACCGGTCGTACACCCCGTCCGCATCCCCCGTGAACAGGCCCAACTGCTGCAGCCGCTGCTGCAGTTCGACGACCTCCGGCCCTTCGTCGCCCCGCCGCAACACCTGCGAACCGCCGCCCCGGTCCTCGGGTGCCGAGCTGACCGCGCCCGTCGCCAGGGTCGACGAGGGCGCCGGAGCCGACGAGCCCGCCGCCGACCGGGACGACGACGGCGACGCTGTCGACGTACTTCCGCTCTTCGACGCAGACGGCGACGAGTCCGCTGAGGCCGACCGGTCCGGCGACGGGCCCGCCGACGTGGACGAGGACCCGGACGCGCCCCGCGACGTCGGCGCGGGGCCGACCAGGTCGGGCACGCTGATGCGGGTGTCGTCAGGGAGTGCACTGCCCCGGTCCGGCTTCTCGTAGGAGAACAGGCCACTCGCGATGGCGCCGACGGCCAGTACGGCGACGACCGACCCCACCGCGCCGGCCAGAGCGAGCCGCCGACGCATCGGGGACGCGCCGATCCGTTCGTCGTACGGCTCATACGGCCCGGGAGCGGCGCCCGGCGGCTCTGCAGTCGGGCCGTCGGCCGGATCGTCCGCGAAGGCCGCGGCTGCCGAGAACAGGTGAACGTCCGCCGGTCTGGGCGCGGCAGCCGTTGCTCCGGGCGGGACCATTGCTCCCGGCGGGACCTGTGCTCCCGCCTCGACCAGCGCCCCCGCCCCGACCGCCGGCCCCGCATCCGGCCCCGTGCCCGATGAGTCCCCTTGCCCCGAGCCCGGCGGGGCGTCGTGCCCGGAGAGCGAGACGTAGGGCCGGATACGCAGTGGATGGAAATCCTCCGCCGCGGCCACGTCGGCGGACCTGGCGTCACGCACGGCTTCCGCCGATCTCTCGGCACATGTGCAGGCGGCCGCCCCTTCCGCGTCTCGTGCCATGCCGCATTCAGGACACTGCTGTCCGCTCGCGCTCACCCTTCGGACCCCTCCCTATGAGCTCCAGCGATTATGCAGATCCGGCATCGGACGGCGCACGCGCTTCGGAGTGCTCAACAGGACATCGGCGCGCTCAACAGGCCATCGACGTACTCACCAGGCCATCGTCGAACCAACGGAACCAACGGAACCAACGGGCCTTTGGAGGACTCGACAGGCCATAACGGGTGATACCTACCAGGATGGAGAGGAACAGGCCCCAGGCCGCCATTGCGGAACAGGCCCCCGGCCACCAGGAGGTGTCCATGTCCCAGGACGTGAGCGACATACACCCCGCCAGGCCCGGCACAGCCCGGGACGACCACGTCAAGGGCGGGGTGCTCGTCTCGATCGGCGCACTGCTGCTCGGCATGCTGCTCGCCGCGCTCGACCAGACCATCGTCTCGACGGCGCTGCCGACCATCGTCAGTGAACTCGGCGGGCTGGAGCACCTGTCGTGGGTCGTCACCGCCTATCTGCTCGCCTCGACGGCCGCGACCCCGCTCTGGGGCAAGCTCGGCGACCAGTACGGCCGCAAGAAGCTGTTCCAGGTCGCCATCGTGATCTTCCTGATCGGCTCGGCGCTGTGCGGCATGGCGCAGAACATGCCGCAGCTCATCGCGTTCCGCGCGCTCCAGGGCCTGGGCGGCGGCGGGCTGATGGTGCTGTCGATGGCGATCGTCGGCGACATCGTCCCGCCGCGCGACCGAGGCCGCTACCAGGGGCTGTTCGGCGCGGTCTTCGGCGCGACGAGCGTACTGGGACCGCTGCTCGGCGGGCTGTTCACGCAGCATCTGAGCTGGCGCTGGGTGTTCTACGTGAACCTGCCGGTCGGTGTCGTGGCGCTCATCGTGATCGCGACCGTGCTGCACATCCCGCGGCGCGCCACACCGCACACCATCGACTACCTGGGCACGTTCCTCATCGCCTCCGTCGCCACGTGCCTCGTCCTTGTCGCCTCGCTCGGCGGCACCACGTGGGCGTGGGACTCGGGCCAGATCATCGGTCTTGCGGTACTGGGCGTGCTGCTGGCCGTCGCGTTCGTGGCCGTGGAGCGCAGGGCCGCCGAGCCGGTGCTGCCGCTGAAGCTGTTCCGGATCAGGACGTTCACGCTCTCCGCGGTGATCAGCTTCGTCGTCGGGTTCGCGATGTTCGGCGCGATGACCTATCTGCCGACGTTCCTGCAGATCGTGCACGGCATCTCGCCGACCTTGTCGGGCGTGCACATGCTGCCCATGGTGTTCGGCCTGCTGCTGGCCTCCACGGCGTCCGGCCAGATCGTCAGCCGCACCGGCCGCTGGAAGGTCTTCCCGGTCGCCGGCACGGGCATCACGACGCTCGGGCTGCTTCTGCTGCACCAGCTCGACGAGAACAGCAGCACGGGTCTGATCAGCGTCTACTTCTTCGTGTTCGGCTGTGGACTCGGCCTGGTCATGCAGGTGCTGGTGCTGATCGTGCAGAACGCGGTGTCGTACGAGGACCTGGGCGTCGCCACCTCCGGAGCCACCTTCTTCCGCTCCATCGGCGCCGCGTTCGGTGTCGCCATCTTCGGCACGATCTTCGCGAGCCGGCTCGGCGACAAGTTGGCGAGTGCGTTCGCCGGTCTCCAACTGCCGCCCGGCATCACCCCGGAGACACTCGCCAGCGACCCCCGCGGCATCGCGCGGCTCCCCGCAGCCCTCCAGCCCGCCGCCATGCACGCGTATTCGTCGTCGATCACGGACGTCTTCCTCTACGCGGCGCCGGTGGCCCTGGTCGCCTTCGCACTGTCCTGGTTCCTGCACGAGGACAAGCTGCGCGGCTCGGTGACGGCGCCCGACGCGACCGAGACGCTCGCCAGCAACCCCGTCGAACGGTCGTCGTACGACGAGGTGGCACGGGCCCTGTCCGTGCTCGGCACCCGCGAGGGGCGCCGTGAGATCTACGAGAGGATCACGGCGAAGGCCGGCTACGACCTGCTGCCCGCGGCGAGTTGGCTGCTCCTGCGCATCAACCGCTACGGCTCCGCCGAGCCGGGCGTGCTCGCCGAGCGCAGCGCCGTACCGCTGAGCATCATCACGGCCGCGGCCCGCCAGGTCGAGGAGCGGCACCTCGCCGTACGCGAGGGCCTGACGCTCCACCTGACGGAACAGGGACGCCGGGTCGCCGAGAAACTGTCCAAGGCCCGTGAGGAGTCCCTCGCCGAGCTGCTCGGCGACTGGTGGACCCGCGACCGTCCCACTGATCTCGCCGATCTCGTCCGGGAGCTCAACGTGGAGCTGTGCGGCAGCGACGCGGAACGGCCGCACGACGGGCCGCCGCAGAAGCGGCCGCACGGCGTCGAGGCGGGCGTCTGAGTCTCAGCCCGCGGGCGCGAGGCTCTTGCTGAACCAGTGCTCGGCGTACTCGTTGCTGTTGTACGCCTCGATCTCCTCGTAGCCGTGACGGGCGTACAGCGCGCGGGCCTCCACCAGGTCGTGCCGGGTGTCCAGGACCATGCGGCCTGCGCCGAGCGCGCGCGCCGCGTCCTCGCCCGCCGCCAGCAGGAGGGCCGCACCGCCCCTGCCGCGCATCTCCTTGCGTACGAAGAACCGCTTGAGCTCGCCCGTCGAGGCGTCGAGCAGCCGCACACCGGCCATGCCCGCCGGCTCCCCGCCGTACCGCGCGACCATCAGCACCCCGCCGGGCGGGGTGAAATCCGCTCCCGGCTCCGCCGCGATCTCCCGCTCCAGCTCGTCGGGCGGTGTCGACCGCCCCTCGTGGAGCTCGTACCAGCGGTCGCTGACCTCCATGTAGTACGCACGCCAGAGGGCGGCCGCCACGGGAGAGCCGAAGGCCTCAGGGGCGACGGTCCACGTGCCCTGTGCGGTACCGGTCGTGCCGGTCGTACCGGAGGTGTGAGCCGTTGTGCCCGTCGCGTCGGTCATGGCGCTCATTCTCGGGGCGGGACGGGTGGTGGGCACAAGCGGATAACGGGCCGGGGTGGCCCGGAGCAGGGCGGGCGCCGTTTGAGCGCGGGGATCCGGGCAACCCGCCGCAGGGACAGGAGCTGCGAAAGCCCCAAGCGACAGACGTACGCAAGCGACAGACGTACCCAAGGGACAGACGCACCCGAGCGACAGACCCAGGAGGGCAGCCGGCCATGTCAGGCCTGACCATCACGCTGATCGTGATCGCGGTCGTGATCGTGTTCGCCGCCATCGGAGCCTTCGTCGCCAGCGCCGTGCTCGGAAGCTCGCGCGGGCTGAAGCGGCGCTTCGGACCGGAGTACGAACGGACGGTCGCCCGGCACGACGGCGACACCAAAGCAGCGGAACGCGACCTCTCGGACCGCGTGAAGCGGCACGGCTCACTCCGTACGCGCCCCCTGGAGCCCGCTGCGCGGGACGGGTACGTGGCCCGCTGGACCTATGCGCAGGAGCGTTTCGTCGACTCGCCGGGCGATGCGGTGGCAGAGGCGGACCGGCTGCTCGCGGAGGTGGCGGCGGCGCGCGGGTTCCCGGACGGCGTGCAGTACGAGGAGCAGGTGTCCGCCCTGTCCGTGCACCACGGCCCGCACGTCAACGGCTACCGCCGCGTGCACCGGGTGGCGCAGGCCGGGACCGGCGCACTGCAGGGCACCGGGGCCGGTACGGAGGAGATGCGCGCCGCCCTGCTCGACGCACGCGCACTCTTCGACGACCTGGTGGCGGAACACGGCACCCGCGCGGGCCGTTCCGAGAACCGTCACCGCGCCGGCCGCGGCGGCGCCGTGGACGGCGCGAGCCGTCCAAGCGAGGGCCACGGGGCCGGGCGCCTCCATGCCCTGTGGGCCTTCAACCGGCACCACCCCAAGAGGAGTTGAGCGGCATGACCGAGTACGAGGGCGTGGGCGGGCTGCTGCCGCCCGATGAACGCGAGAAGCTGACCGTGCGTCTGCAGCACGCCGTCAACGTGTTCGTCGACAGCCCCAGGGGCGCGGTCGAGGAGGCCGACGAGGTCCTGCACGAGACAGTCAACCGCGTGACGAAGACCCTCGCCCACCGCCGCCGTACGATCCGCACCGCCTGGCAGTCCATGGGCGAGGGCGAGGAGCGCACGGCGGACACCGAGCGACTGCGCCTGGCGCTGCGGGACTACCGGGAGACGGCGGAGCGGCTGCTGCGCCTGTGACGGGCGGGCGGCCCGCACCGAGCGGCTCGCGACGCTGGCCCGGCAGTCATCGGGACAGGTCCGCCGGTCGGTGGCGGCGGCCGGCGGACCGCCTGTGAGCGGCCTCTGCGTTCTGGCAGGGGCCGCTTTGCCGTACACCGTCATACAGGTCGTACGGGCGGCTCACGCCTGGGCCGAGCTCACCGCTGTCGGCCCTCGTGCCACTCGCTCACCACGGCCTCGACGTCGAACGGCGTCAGACCCAGCGGAGGGCCGGGCGGCGGCCTGCGCAGGGCCTCGCTGATCTTGTCGTTGATGTCGGCGATGATCTGCCGCACCACGCGCTCCGACGGGGCCGCGGCTGCCGCGGCGCGGGCGTCCTCCGCCTCCTTGCGCAGGGCGAGCGTGGGCGGAAGGTGCGAGAGGCCCTCGCGCGCCATCTTCCGCTTGATCCACCAGAGCTCGTCGTACGTGTTCTCCATGTCGCGCGGCAGCGGCTTGCCGGCGCCCTCGAGGCGGGCGAAGTCGCCGCGCTCCTCCGCCTCGCGGATCTGCTTGTCGATCCAGGACTCGAAGCTGACGCCGGGTGGCTTGCGCTCGGTCATGTGTTCATTGTCCCCAGAGGCGCGGCATTGTCCCAGAGGAGCGGCGAGGGCTGTGTCCTGTGTCACCCTCGAGGGTACGGGTGCTCGCCCGCGCCCTATCATGCGGCCCCGGCGCGGCAACCGCGTCCGGACTTCGGCGAATTGAAGGAGCGCACGTGCTCGAGCTCACCATGGCCTCGGTGTCGGAGGCGGACGCAGGTGTGACCGCGGGCATGACCATGGCCGAAGCGCCGAGCGCCCCGGGCGCCGTCCTGCGCGTGGGGCGGGACAAGAGCGTGTGCCGGCTCGTGACGCCCGACGACTGGCTGTTCGTCTCGCGCGTACACCTGGAGTTCGTCTGCGGACCGGACGGGACCTGGACGGTCACTTGGCTGCGGGGTTCGCACCCGGACCCCTCGTCCGAGGTCCGGCTGGTGACGGGCGGGGCGGTACAGCCCGTCGGGTACGGCGCGACGGTGCCGCTGCCGCGCGGCGGCTCCGGCGAGCTGGTCATCGCCGACCGGAGCCGGCCGCGCAGCGTGAACGTGGGCTTCTACCACGAGGGCTGAGGCATCGCGGTGGCGTTACGCCACCGCCTCCCGCAGCGTCCGCGCCTCCGCCTGGGTCTCCACGGCGGGAGGGGACCCCGGCAGCGGGCGGCCCGCCGACTCCGCCATGAACCACACCGCGGCGCCGCCGATGACCGCCGCGGCCATCATGTAGTACGCGGGCATCATGACGTTGCCCGTCGCGCCGATGAGAGCGGTGACCACCAGCGGGGTCGTGCCGCCGAAGAGCGAGACGGAGACGTTGAAGCCGATGGACAGCGAGCCGTAGCGGACGCGGGTGGGGAAGAGGGCGGGGAGTGCCGACGGCATGGCCGCCGTGAAGCAGACCAGGAGGAGGCCCAGCGCGCCCATGCCCAGGGCGATCGCGAGCAGGCTGCCCTCGCGGATCAGCAGCAGCGCGGGAACCGACAGGAACAGGAAGCCCGCGCAGCCCGCGGCGATCACCGGGCGGCGTCCGATGCGGTCCGTCAGCGCGCCCGCGAAGGGCTGCACGATCATCATCAGCACCATCACGCCGAGCACCACCAGCAGACCGTGGGTCTCGTCGTACTTGAGCTCACTGGTCAGATAGCTCGGCATGTACGACAACAGCATGTAGTCCGTGACGTTGTAGATCAGGACGAGGGCCATGCACAGCAGCATCGCCTTCCACTGGCGCGTGACCATGTCGCGCAGCGGCACCTTCGGCCGCTCACGCTCCTGCTGCGAGGCCTTCTCCAGCTCGGCGGCGAACGCCGGGGTCTCCTCCAGCTTCATCCGCAGATAGAGGCCGATGACGCCCATCGGGCCCGCGATGAGGAACGGGATGCGCCAGCCCCAGGACACCAGGTCATCGGAGGACAGGAACGCGGTCATCAAGGTGACCAGGCCCGCGCCGCCGACGTAGCCGACGAGCGTGCCGAACTCCAGCCAGCTGCTGAAGAAGCCGCGCCTCTTGTCGGGGGCGTACTCGGCGATGAACGTCGTCGCGCCCGCGTACTCACCGCCCGTCGAGAAGCCCTGCACCATCCGGGCCGCGAGCAGCAGGATCGGCGCACCGACGCCGATCGTCGCGTACGAGGGGATGAGTCCGATCGCGAAGGTGCCCGCCGCCATCATGATCATGGTGAGGGCGAGGACCTTCTGGCGGCCGATGCGGTCGCCGAGCGGGCCGAAGACCATGCCGCCGAGCGGACGGACGAGGAAGGCCGCGGCGAAGGCGCCGAAGGTGGACAGCAGCTGGGCGGTGGGGTTCCCGGAGGGGAAGAAGACCTTGCCCAGTGTCACGGCGATGTAGCTGTAGACACCGAAGTCGAACCACTCCATCGCGTTGCCGAGTGCGGCCGCCTTCACTGCACGCTTGACCAGCGCCGGGTCCGTGACGGTGACGTCTGCCGGTGCGCCCCCGGATGCGGTGGGCGCCTGACTTCGGGTGGGTGCGGTGGATGTGGCGGTCGGCAAGGTTCCGCTCGCCTGCCTTTCGGTCGACTGCAAGGACGAAGGCCGCCCATAACGGACGGCCCGGTTGTCGACGATAGGCAAGCCCTGGCTGCTACGGAGCGCGAAGGAGCGGCAGCGTTGTGCAGCAAAGGGACCTTTGTTCAGGCATAACGGACCAATTTCTCGCCGCTGGGGAGTCGCGGGTTTGTGACGCATGTCGCGGGTCTTGGGCGGAACCGCCTCCGCCGCGCATCATCGACATCCGGTCAAATGTCCGGAGGCAGCCAGGTGAATCGGGGGTGGCATGCGTCTCACCGAAAAGGTGATGCGAGGCTCCTCGGGGGCTGTGAGGCTCTCAGGGGCCGGACAGGTCCGGGACAGGGACCGGGCGCGGGGAGCGCCGGATCCCTGCGGCACGGCACGAGTGAACCGGGCACGAGTTGACGGACGGGGCGGGAGGGCCGACGCGGCGTGGCGAACGTGGAGCACGGTGGACCGGGGAATGCTTTGGGGGCGGGAGCGCCGGGCATGGCGGGTGCGCCCGGGGTGGCGACGGCGCGACTGGGAGTGGCCCGCGCCGCCCTGTGGGTGATCGCCGCGGTCCTGGCGATACGCCAGGTCGCTGCGGTTCTGCGGCTGCCTCCCGGGCAGCGGCTGACCGACCTGGAGACCTGGACCGGGCCGGGCGGCGTCCTTCATGTGGAGGGCTCGCTGTACGACACGGACCAGTTCACCGGCAGCCCCTTCGCCGGCCTCGCCCTCAAACCGCTCACCCGCGCCGCCGAGGAGGCGCTCGGCTGGGGCTGGACCTTCGGCACCCTGCTGCTCGTCGTGGTGCTCGGCCTGGTCGCGGCCCGCGCCCTGCCGCAGCCGGTGTCCCGGCGCACGTCGCTGCTGGCCGCGCCCGTGGCGATCTGCCTGCTGATGATCTCGCTGCCGGTACGCAACACGCTGTACCTGGGGCAGACGAGCATCCTGCCGGTCCTGCTGGTGCTGCTCGGCTGCTTCGCCGTCCGCGGTGAGCGCCTCAGCGGGGGCCTCATCGGCGTCGCGGCGGCCCTGCAGCCGACCGTGCTGCTGTTCGCGCCGCTGCTGTGGTTCACCGGACGCAGACGCGCCGCCGTCTCCACCGGCGTCACGTTCGCTGCCTGCACCGTGCTCGCCTGGGTCGCCCTTCCGCACGACTCCCGGACTTACTGGGTGCACCATCTCGCCGGCGCGGGCCTCGGCGAGCGCCCCGACAGCCTCGGCAACCAGTCCCTGCACGGCGCGCTGCTGCGGCTCGGCCTCCAGGGGCCGCTCGAAACCGGACTGTTCCTCGCGCTGGGCGCGGCCGTCGCCGTCGTCGGCCTGCGGCGCGCCGTGCGGTACGCGCGCGACGGGCAACTGCTGCTCGCGGTCGCGCTGACCGGCTGTGTCGCGGCCGCGGTGTCGCCGACGACCTGGCAGCACCAGCTGCTGTGGGTGCTGCTCGCCGTGGTCGGCCGCGTCGGCAGGCGCGCCTCGGACCGCTACGTCTGGCCGGTCGCCGTCGTCCTGGTGATGACGCTGCCCGCGAAGATGATGCTGCCGAACATGGCGGCGCTCGAGCCGCTGCGCGACAACGTGGTGCTGATCGCCGCGCTGGCCGCCGCCTGCGCCGTGCCGTTCCTGTCCCGCGCATCGCCGTACTACCGGACACCGATCCCCACGGACTACGCCGAACCCGTCCCGTCGCGGTGGACCCGCGTGCCGCTGCTGCCCTTCTGGCGCCGGGTCCTCAGCCGCCCGAACCTGCTGCTCGAACTGCTGCTGATACGCGTCGCCTACTCCGCGTACTCGCACGTCCGCCTCGCCGCGACCGGCGGCCGGGCCGCGGCCGAGGAGCACGGCGAGCAGATACACGCGATCGAGAAGGCCCTCTTCATCGACATCGAGCACTGGGCCAACCACACAGTCGTGAAGGTGCCCTGGCTCGAGAGCTTCCTCAGCTTCTACTACTCCTCGTTCCACTTCGTCGTACCGCTGACGATCCTCGGCGTCCTCTACGCCCGCCGCCCCGCCGACTACCGCTGGGCGCGCTCTGCGCTCGGCTTCGCCACGCTCCTCGCCCTGCTCGGCTTCTGGCTCTACCCGCTCGCGCCGCCGCGCCTCATGCCGGACCTGGGCTTCATCGACACGGTGCACGGCGTCCAGGACTTCTCGAAGCCGGACTACGGCGCGCTGACCGCGCTGACGAACCAGTACGCGGCCATGCCCTCGCTGCATTTCGGCTGGTCGCTGTGGTGCGGCATCGTCATCGCCGTCCTGGCGCCGAAGTGGTGGATGAAGGCGCTGGGGCTGCTGCACCCGCTGTTCACGGTCTCCGCGATCGTCGCGACCGCCAACCACTGGGTGCTGGACGCGGTGGGCGGCGCCGCCGTGGTCGGGGCGGGCTTCGGACTCGTCTACGCCCTGTCCGGCCCACGAGCCGTCAAAGCCGCCGCCGAGACACCCGCTGCACCCGGCACGGCCGGCAGTACACCGGCCACCACGGACAGTGCGAGGGCCTGAACGCCTGCGGGCCGCCCTGCCAGCAGTTCTCAGGAGGAGATCATCAGCCGGCACGTGGACCAACCGCAGACGTTCCCCGACCTCGCGGACGGGCCCGCTGTCCGGCCGACGGCGCGTACGGCAGGGCCGGCGGGTGGGAGGGGCCGGGCGGCGCCCTTGGCCGTTCCGGCGGCGGCCGCGCTGGCCCTGGGGCTCTGGGGGATCGACCGGCAGGGCAGCATGTGGCGCGACGAGTCGGTCACGTACCAGGTGGCCCATCGCTCCCTGGGCGAACTGTGGGCGCTGCTGGGTCACATCGACGCCGTGCACGGCCTGTACTACCTCCTCATGCACGCTGTCTTCGCCATCTGGGACGGCGGTCTCGTCGCCCTCCGCCTTCCTTCGGTGGCAGCGACCGCGGTGGCGGCCGCCGGGGTCGGGGCGATCGGGGCCCGGCTGTGCGGGAGACGTGCCGGTGTCCTGTCGGGACTCGTCTTCGCGGTTCTCCCCCTGGTGCAGCAGTACGCACAGGAAGGCCGCTCCTACGCGCTGGTCTGCGCGGCCGTCACCTGGGCGACGTACTTCCTCCTGCGCGCGACACGAGAGTCCCGCGGGCGGTGGTGGACGGCGTACGCCCTGGCGTTCGGACTCGCGTGCTGGCTGCACGAGTTCGCCGCGCTGGCCCTGGTCGCGCACGGTCTGACCCTGTGGCGGCTGCGCGTGTCACGCGGGGTGTGGCGGCGGTGGGGTACGGCCTCGGCCGGTGCGGTCGTGAGCGTGGCGCCCCTGGCCGTGGTGAGCGCGGGGCAGTCGGAGCAGCAACTGGGATGGCTCGGGCACCCGAGCCTGAGCGCGTGGCTGCAGTTCCTGGCGGTCTCGGCGGCCGGCGTGCTGCTCTGCCGGTTACGCCCGCGCGGGCCCGCGGGGGAGGACTCCCCGGAAGGCGCGACCCCGGCTTCCGGGAGCAGGGCTCTGGCCGCCATCGCCTTACCGCTCCTGATCACCCCGGCGGGTCTGCTGATGACGCTCTCCCTCATCAAGCCGTGGTACGTCGAGCGGTACGTCCTGTACGGCATGACAGGGCTGGCATTAGCGGCCGGGGCCGCCCTGGACCGGGCGATCCGGCACCGGCACAGGCTCGCACCCGCCGCGCGGACGCCGACCGCCTGCCTGCTGGCCGCGGCGGCGGTCGCGGTCCTCCTGCCGTGGTCGCTCCTGGTGCGGTCACCGCAGAGCAGGAAGGACGACGTGGTCGCGGTCGCCCACGCCGTCGAGAAGTACGCGCGTCCGGGGGACGGAGTCCTGTTCATGCCGGCCCGGCGCCGCGAGTGGCTGCTGTCGTACCCCTCCGTCTACGGGAAGCTGGACGATCTGGCGCTCGCCGAATCCCCTGCGGCGTCGCACACCCTGCAGGGCACCGAACTCCCCGCCGACACGATCCGCCGGCGCATCCTGGCCGCGGACCGGATCATCGCCCTGACCGATCCGCCCGATCAGCCGCTCGACCCCTTCGAGCAGGAGAGGGCCAAACGGCAGACGCTGAAGGCCCACTTCCAGGTCTGCGAACGCACCCGGGTGCGAGGCGCTCAGATCGTCGTGTACGCCCGGCCCGGCCACTGCACGTAGAGCCTTGCGGACGGGGGCGTACGGGGGCCACCGGAGGAGGCAGGGGCGGGGCGTAGGGGGATGGGCCCCTGCCTCCCTGGAGGCAGGTCAACAGGCCGGCCTTGAAACCGGTCAGGCCGCGCTGACCTGAAGCTCCTTGACGCCGTTGAGCCAGGCCGAGCGCAGTCGCCGCGGGTCGCCGGTCAGGCGCAGGTCCGGCATGGCGTCCGCGACGGCGTTGAAGATGAGGTCGATCTCGAGCGTGGCGAGGGACTTGCCGAGGCAGTAGTGCGGGCCGCCGCCCCCGAATCCGAGGTGCGGGTTCGGGTCGCGGGTGATGTCGAAGACGCCGGGGTCGGTGAAGACCTCGGGGTCGTGGTTCGCGGACGAGTAGAAGATCCCGACCCGGTCGCCCTTCTTGATCTGCCGCCCGCCGAGCTCGGTGTCCTGCGTGGCGGTGCGCTGGAAGGAGACCACGGGCGTGGCCCAGCGGACGATCTCCTCGGCGGTCGTCGCCGGACGCTCGTGCTTGTACAGCTCCCACTGGTCGGGGTGGGTCAGGAGGGCGTGCATGCCGTGGCTGATGGCGTTGCGGGTCGTCTCGTTGCCCGCGACCGCGAGCATCAGCACGAAGAAGCCGAACTCGTCGGAGGCGAGATTGCCCTGGTCCTCCGCGGCCACGAGCTGGCTGACGATGTCCTTGGCCGGGCACTCCTTGCGTGCGGCGGCCATGTTCATGGCGTACCCGATGAGCTCGGTGGCGGCCTCGGCGGCCACGTCCTCGGTGATGGCGAACTCGGGGTCGTCGTAGGCCACCATCTGGTTGGACCAGTCGAAGATCTTGGTTCGTTCCTCCTGGGGAATGCCGATGAGCTCGGCTATGGCCTGCAGGGGAAGCTCGCAGGCGACGTTGGTGACGAAGTCGAAGGAGCCGTCCGGGCCAGCGCTCGCCAGGGCCGTCTCGACGATCGAGCGGGCTCGGGAACGCAGGGCGTCCTCCAGCGAGCGGATGGCGCGCGGTGTGAAGCCGCGCTGCACGATCTGGCGGACCCGGGTGTGCTCGGGCGGGTCCATGTTGAGCATGATCAGCCGCTGGACCTCGATCTGGTCGCGGTTGATGTGCTCGTTGAACCGGATGATCGCGGTGTTGAGGTTCGAGGAGAAGAGGTCGGGGTGAGTGGAGACGTACTTGACGTCCGCGTGCCGGGTGACGGCCCAGTAGCCCTCGTCCTGGAAGCCGGCGATGCCGGGCTGCTGGGCGATCCAGCGCACCGGTTCGGTCTTACGCAGCTCGGCGAACTCCGGGAGGGGTACGCGGTGGTGGAGCAGATCGGGATCGGTGAAGTCGAACCCTTCGGGCAGCGCTGGACAGGGCATCGGCAACTCCAGGTTTCCTGTTCTGAAGGCTCTGACGGCCCAACCGTCCCCGGGTCTGACGGTCCATCAGAATATGAAGGTGTCGGCAAGGTAGTAACGGGTTCTATAAGTCGCAAGGGCCACGGCGGGGCGAATTGCGTGCAGGAGGGGTGCAAGGTGCGTGCACGACCCTTGCGGCCCGGGGGTTCGGCTCAGCAGACTGCAGGAAGAACTAGTACGCGTTCTAGTTCGGCGTCCGCCGGTGGGCCGGGACTCCTCTGTGCGGATGTGCGGATGTGCGAGGAGAGGACGAGCCCCCATGGCTGCGGAACCCGTCATCGTCGAAGCCGTACGCACCCCCATCGGCAAGCGCGGCGGCGCGCTCGCCAATCTCCACCCCGCCTATCTGCTGGGCGAGACCTACCGCGAACTCCTCGCCCGTACGGGCATCCAGGCCGACTGCGTCGAGCAGATCGTCGGCGGCACCGTCACGCACGCCGGCGAGCAGTCCATGAACCCGGCACGCACCGCATGGCTCACCGCGGGCCTGCCGTACGAGACCGCGGCCACCACCGTCGACTGCCAGTGCGGCTCCTCGCAGCAGGCCTCGCACATGACCGCCAACATGATCGCGGCGGGTGTCATCGACGTCGGCATCAGCTGCGGCGTCGAGGCGATGTCCCGGGTGCCGCTCGGGTCCGGCTCCAAGCACGGTCCTGGCAAGCCCTTCCCCGACGAGTGGAACGTCGACCTGCCCAACCAGTTCGAGGCGGCCGAGCGCATCGCCCGGCACCGCGGGCTGACCCGCGAGAACGTCGACTCGCTCGGTCTCATCTCGCAGGAACGGGCCGCGATCGCCTGGTCCGAGGAGCGCTTCAAGCGCGAGACCTTCGCCGTCCAGGTGCCGACGACCGAGGAGGAGCAGGCCGGGGGCCAGGGCATGTGGCGGCTCGTCGATCGCGACGAGGGGCTGCGCGACACCTCGATGGAGGCCCTGGGGCGGCTCAAGCCGATCATGCCGACGGCCGTGCACACCGCGGGCAACTCCTCGCAGATCTCCGACGGCGCCGCCGCGATCATGTGGGCGTCCAAGAGGATGGCGCGGGCGCTCAAGCTCAGGCCGCGCGCCCGCATCGTCGCCCAGGCCCTCGTGGGCGCCGACCCGCACTTCCACCTCGACGGCCCCATCGACGCCACACGGGCCGTGCTCGGCAAGGCCGGGATGTCCCTCAAGGACATCGACATCGTCGAGATCAACGAGGCCTTCGCGTCGGTGGTGCTGAGCTGGGCGCAGGTCTTCGAGCAGGACCTCGAGAAGGTCAACGTCAACGGCGGGGCGATCGCTCTGGGCCACCCGGTCGGGGCGACCGGGGCGCGCCTGATCACCACGGCACTGCATGAACTGGAGCGGCGGGACAAGGAGTTCGCGCTGATCGCGATGTGCGCGGGCGGGGCACTGGCCACGGGGACGATCATTCAGCGGCTTTAGGCGGTTGTCCGGCGCCTGGGGGCGGGCGGGACTTGGGGTCGGAGGCCGCGTTGTGGGCAGGCGTTCCGATGGGCGATGGGGGTCCCCCTGCTCTGGGGGTGCCTCCCAGGCCCTTAAGGCATTGGGGGAGAAGCCGAGAGCTAGGGGGAGGGTGGGCAGCAACCTCACGACGGCGGGCAACCCTCATCGCGGCCCAGCAGTGCACCTGCGGTGTGACCAGTCGTCATGTTCCGTGCGGTGGGGGCCTCGTGGCGGATCTGTGCCAGGGCACGATCCCGCCACCGGCACCCGTGGTCCCCGCCGGCGGCCCCGTGGAAGAGTCCCGATGATCTCCCACAGCGCCAACGTCCCGTCCGGGCGCCCCCGAACCCGGCCGCCTCTGGGAGATCCGCCGGGAGGCGGCCCCCGGGAGGACCGTTCATGCCCCACGTTCGCCGCAGACCCGTCCGGCCGCCTGGCCGCCGCCTGCTCGCCGCCGCACTGAGCGCCACCGTCATCGCCGCCGCGTCACCCGCTCTGGCCGACCCCGGCGACTCCACCTCCGCCGGCTCCGGTGCCACACCGACGGCCACGACTGCAGCGGCCACCACTCCGGGCTCCTCGACCGTCACGCTCGTGACCGGCGACCGCGTCGCCTTCACCGGTCGTGGCGCGGACCTCCAGGTCACGGGCGTCACCCCGGCGCCCGACCGGGAACGGATCGGTTTCACCCGCTACCGCCTGAACGGGCACGAGTACGTGCTGCCCACCGACGCCGAGGAACTCATCGGCGACGGCACGGTGGACGAAGCGCTGTTCGATGTCACGGGCCTCGTGTCACTCGGCTACGACGACGAACACCGCGACACCGTCCCGGTCCTCGCCACGGGGACCGCCGGCGAGCACGACGGCCTCGGGGGCAAGCCCCTGGCATCGGCGCCGACGGGAACCGAGCTCACCCGCTCGCTGCCCCGGCTCGGCGTCACCGCGCTGAAGGTCGACAAGGACCGTGCCGCGACCGCCTGGACCCGGCTCACCGGCCGCGGCACCGGAAAGGCCCGTAGCGAGAGCGCCGCCGCCGAACGCCTCTGGCTCAACGGCAAGGTCAAGGCGACCCTCGATGTCAGCGTCCCGCAGATCGGCGCGACCGCGGCGTGGAAGTCCGGCCTGACCGGCAAGGGCGTCAAGGTCGCGGTGCTGGACACCGGTTACGACACCGGGCATCCGGACCTGGCCGGCCGGGTCGTCGCGGAGAAGAACTTCGTCGCGTACGCGGACGGCGTCCAGGACGGCAACGGCCACGGCACCCATGTGTCGTCGACCATCGCCGGCTCCGGCGCCGCATCCGACGGCCGCCTGAAGGGCGTCGCCCCCGACGTCGAGCTGATCGAGGGCAAGGTCCTGGACGACAGCGGCCTCGGCGACTACGCCGAGATCCTGGCCGGCATGGAATGGGCCGTCGCCCAGGGGGCCGATGTCGTCAACATGAGCCTCGGCGGCGATGCGACCGACGGCACCGACGTCCTGTCGGCCGCCGTGAACCGCCTCTCGGCGGACTCCGACAGCCTGTTCGTGGTCGCCGCGGGCAACTCCGGCACCGCGTACACGGTGGGCGCGCCCGGCGCCGCCGACGCGGCCCTGACCGTCGGATCCGTCACCAAGAAGTCAGCCGTGTCCTCGTTCTCCTCGCGCGGGCCCAGGGTCGGCGACGACGCGGTCAAGCCCGAGATCGCCGCCCCCGGCTCCGGCATCGTCGCCGCCCGGGCGAAGGGGACACTCGCGGAGGAGGCCGTGGACAGCTCCTACGCCCGGCTGTCCGGTACGTCGATGGCCACTCCGCATGTCGCGGGTGCCGTCGCCCTCGTCAAGCAGGCGCATCCCGACTGGTCGGGGGAGCAGCTGAAGGCAGCCCTCGTGGGGGCAGCGGGTGAGGTCGAGCAGGCGGACGTCTTCGACGTCGGAGCGGGCATCGTCGACGTACCCGCCGCAGCCGACGCCCCGGTCACCGCGGAACCGGTCGTGCTGAGCACCGTCCAGGCCGCCCAGCCGGTCGCGGACAGCGAACCCGCGGTGCGCCGGATCACCTACACCAACACCTCGGACCGCACCCTGCGACTGGCGGTCGGGGCCGAGACCACCGGCCCCGACGGCTCCGCCGCGCCGGCCGCACTCGCCGCCCTCGACACCGACCACATAGCCGTCCCGGCGCACGGCAGCGCCACCGTGGAGCTGATGCTGGCCCCGGCCGCCGCCGCGAAGGCCGGTGCCTACAGCGGCATCGTCACGGCCTCCGCCAACGGACAGAGCATCCGCACGCCGTACGCCCTCACGGTCCGGCAGA
Organism: Streptomyces sp. NPDC002896; assembly: GCF_040295225.1. Classification (NCBI taxonomy): domain Bacteria; kingdom Bacillati; phylum Actinomycetota; class Actinomycetes; order Kitasatosporales; family Streptomycetaceae; genus Streptomyces; species Streptomyces sp. NPDC002896. Next base: position 105,721 of record NZ_JBEOVA010000012.1, read on the forward strand.
CCAGCCACACGCTCACCCTGGTCGGCGCCGCCAACCGCCCCGGCGTGGACAACAGCTACACGAACGCGGTGATCCAGAACACGGCGACCGGCGAAGCCGTACGGACGTCCGTCGCCGCGGGGAAGACCAAGAAGCTGGTCCTGGAAGAGGGCGCCTACCGTGTCTTCGGCCATGTCTGGGAGCAGCGGCTCAGCGGCACCACCGAGGTCGCCTCGGGCGCCGTGCACTACGCGCAGCAGGTTGCGCTGGACGGCGACCGCGAGCTGACCGTCGACATCGCCGACGCCAAGCCGGTGACCCTCGACATCGACCGCGACGACGCCGTCTCCTCCACGCACGCCGGCACCGGCCTGGTCTCCAGCGTCGGCAGCGCCCAGGACTCGTCAGGGACCACCGGCCTGATCGCCCCGCTGAACGCGTACGCCCACTCCGTCTATGCGGTCGCGAGCACCGGCCCCGAGATGCCCGGCCTGACCTTCTTCGGCGCGGGCAGCTTCCAGCAGCCCTGGATCACCGCCCGGGACACCTCCAGCGGCAAGCCGATCGACGTCGAGATCACGCCCTACTACTTCGCCGGCTGGTACGGCGACGTCACCGGCGCCGTCGTCGACGTGGGCAACGGAGCCGACATCAGCGGCCTAGACCTGGCCGGCAAGATCGTCCTGTTCGAGCCGGGCTACACGGCCCCCGCCGCCCAGCGCACCGCCCGCTACAAAGCCATCAAGAGCGCCGGTGCCGGGCTGATCCTCCTCAGCGGCTACATCAGCGGAACGGAGCCCACGGACCCGGTCCTGAGCATCAACGCCACCAACACCAAGCGGCTGCGCGCACTGCTCACCGCAGGGCCGCTGGAGCTGCGGGTCACCGGGACGAGGGCCAGCGAGTACCACTACCTGACCTTCCATCAGGTGGAGGGACGGGTCCCGGGCGGTATCCGATGGACGGACCGGGCCGCGGACCTCGCCAAGGTCCGTACCTCCGCCTGGGCGCCGGGGTATCCGAACGACGTGAAGGGGCTGTACGGCTGGATCAAGCACGACGGCCTGATCTGGGTGCAGCAGTACACCGTGCTGCGCTCGCCCTTCACCACAGACCTGTACGTGTCCGCGGACGTGCCGTGGACCACGGCGACGTTCCACATCCTGGATGCCGAGGACACGGTGGTGGGCGCGCAGTACACCGACGCCACCGAGTACGAGGCCGGGCGCACCTACTCCGACGAGTGGCTGAAGGCGCCGTTCAACCCGTCGCTCTCGGTGCGCGGTGGGGACGGTGAGCCCCAAGTGGCGCGTTCCGGCGACGACCTGTCGATCCAGCTGCCGATGTTCTCGGATGCCGCCGGGCACCTCTCCGAGTGGCTGCCGGGCAAGGACACCGGGAGCACCGTCCTGACCCGGGACGACGGCACCCTCGTCGCGGACAACGACGTACCGGGCAGGGGCGCGTTCAAGCTCCCGCAGAACGCGGCCTGGTACCGGCTGAAGGTGTCCGCGCACCGCGACGGCGGCCCGACCGAGGAGGGCAGCGACTGGCCGGTGTCCGACTCGGTCACCGACGAGTGGCGCTTCCGCTCCGGGCATGTGTCCGGCAGCAGGTCGCAGGCCGCGGAGCTGCTGGACATCCGCTACGACCTGCCGCTCAACGGGCGGGAGGAGATCGAGGCCGGGGAGCCGGCCGCCTTCCATGTCTCGGTCGCCCGGCAGACCGGCTCGACCGGCGACGCACCGGTGAAGGAGGTCGGTGTGGAGTACTCCGTGGACGGCGGCACGACCTGGACCGAGGCCCCGGTCCGGGCCGACGGTGACCGCTGGGCGGTGTCGCTCCCGGCCCTCGACCAGGGCAGGGTGGCCCTGCGTACCCATGCGGTCGCCGCCGACGGCAGCGAGGTGACGGAGACCGTCCTCAGGGCGTTCGAGGTCGGCTGCGTCGAGTGGTGGTGCGGGCTCGTCGGCTGACGGGCTCCGCCGAGCCGGGTACGGCGAAGGCGGCACCCCCGGAGAGGGGGTGCCGCCTTCGTGCTGAGTGGCGGGAGCGGTCCGCGACTCAGTATGTCCGCGGCTCAGTACCAGCCGTGCGACTGCCAGAAGTTCCACGCGCCGACCGGGCTGCCGTAACGCGAGTTCATGTAGTCGAGACCCCACTCGATCTGGGTCTCGGGGTTGGTCTTCCAGTCCGAGCCCGCGGAGGCCATCTTCGAGCCCGGCAGCGCCTGGACGAGACCGTAGGCACCGGAGGACGCGTTCGTCGCCTTGACGTTCCAGCCGCTCTCGTGCTCCACGATCTTGCTGAAGGCCTGGTACTGCGCCGCGTTCGGGATCATCTTGTGCGCGATCGACTGGGCCTTGGCGGCGGACGCCGACGCCGGGGCGGCCTGGGCGGGAGCGGCGGCGAACAGCATGCCGGTGGTGGCGGCGGCCACGGCGGCACCGGTGAGGGCCTTCTTCGGGGAAACGCGGCGGAACATGGAGACGATCACAGGGGGGAACCTCTTCGTCGGGAGCGGGACAGTCGCACGCAGGCCACGACCACACACGGGAGCCGTGCGGAAGGCGGGGGGAATGCGTCGGCGCCGCGGCCCGTGGTGGGCACGTCGGCGCCGTGCGACTCATCCAGAGAAACAGGCCTGTCAGGCCGCGGCAAGTACCCCTTTTACTAGTGGGAGTCGCATTTGAGAAGAAAGTCCTTTGTGTGACCCGGCTCTCAATCCGCAGGTCAGGGACTGGAATGCTGCGTTCATGTCATGGGATTGGCCTACGAATCTGCCTAGTAAGTGACCAAGGCCACGTGTCCCGCCTCACTGCCTCGGGACCTCTTGTGTGACGGATCGCGCGCGAAGTTGAACGCTCCGCATGTGGCGAATCAGGCGAAATGTGACAGACGACCCAAGTCGTATGTGACGCAGTTCCCATGGCTACGAGTGGCGAGGCGCCTCGAATGTGACCGACGCCTCGAAAGCGGCCCGCCGCGTGGCGCGGCGGAGCGCCTTGAGCAGGGCGGGGCCGAGGGTCAGGGTGAGCACCACGGTCACCGCGGCCCGGCCCAGGTCCCAGCCGAGCGACGTGGCCAGGCAATACGCGAGGAAGCGCGCCAGATTCCCGGCGAGTGTGCCGTCCGGGTCGAACGCGACGCTCGACGTGAGCGAGTCCATGAACGGCCAGCCCGCCAGATTCATGATCGTCCCGTAGCCGAAGGACGCCACGAACCCGTACGCGGCGAGCATCAGCAATTCGCCGCGCCCGCGCAGCCGGTCCGGGCCCGGCAGCAGACCGGCCCCCATCGTGAACCAGGCCATCGACAGCATCTGGAACGGCATCCACGGGCCGACGCCACCCGTCAGCAGGGCCGAGGCGAACATCGTCACGGCGCCCAGTACGAACCCGAAACCGGGCCCGAGCACCCGGCCGCTGAGCACCATGAGGAAGAACATGGGCTCGATCCCGGCCGTCCCCGCGCCGATCGGCCGCAGCGCCGCGCCGGTGGCGGCCAGTACACCCAGCATGGCCACCGCCTTCGGGCCGAGACCCGACTCCGAGACGGTCGCCGCGACGACCCCCACGAGCAGCACGAGCAGCGCCGCGAACAGCCAGGGTGCGTCCTGTGCGTGCGCGCTGAGGCCCGAGCCGGCCTCGGCGAACAGGGGCCATCCGAAGGCGGCGATGCCGACGGCACTGACGAGCGTGAGAGCGCCCACGGAACGGGGTCCCAGGCGGACGGCCCGGACCCGGCGCCCGGTCATGCCAGCACCTCCCTGACCTGGGACACCGTCAGCCACTGCTGCGGCGCGAGCACCTTGGTGACCTGGGGTGCGAAGGAAGGTGACGACACGACGACTTCGGCAGTCGGGCCGTCCGCCACGATCTCCCCGTCTGCCAGGATGACGACCCGGTCGGCCAGTTCGGCCGCGAGTTCCACATCGTGCGTGGCCAGCACGATGGCGTGGCCCTCGGCGGCCAGCCCCCGCAGGACGGAGACCAGCCGGGCCTTCGCCGCGTAGTCGAGACCGCGGGTCGGCTCGTCGAGGAGCAGCAGCGGCGGCCGGGCCGTGAGCACCACGGCCAGGGCGAGTGCGAGCCGCTGCCCCTCCGAGAGGTCCCGCGGATGCGTGTCGTCCGCGATGCCCGGCAGCAGCTCGGACACCAGTGCCCGGCACGTACCGGCCGCCGCGCCCGCGTCGCCGTCGGCGGCCGCGCACTCGGCGGCCACGGTGTCGGCGTACAGCAGATCGCGCGGCTCCTGCGGTACGAGACCGACGCGCCGGACCAGCTCACGCGGCCCCGCACGGTGCGGTACCAGGCCGCCGACCCGCACCGAGCCCGACGTGGGGGCGACCAGGCCGACGAGCGTGGACAGAAGGGTGGACTTCCCGGCGCCGTTGCGGCCCATCAGCGCCACCGTCTCACCGGGGACGGTGGAGAAGTCCACGCGGCGCAACGCCTCGATCCTGCCGCGCCGCACGCCGAGCCCCTCGACGACGGCGACGGGCTCGACGACGGCGAGGGGCTCGGCGCCCGGCATCGCGGGCACCTCCGGTACGTCGCGCTTGCCGTTCCGGCGCCGCCACAACGCGAGCCGTGGGCGAGCTCGGCGCGTCTCCGAGGCGGGCCGGGACGGCAGCGTGGGGTCGGGGTGGGCCCGGTCCGTACGGTCGCGGGACGGCGCCGGCGCGAGCCCCGACAGCCGTTCCCGCAGCGCCCCGGCCCGCCGCCGGGCGTCCCGCACCGTGAGCGGCAGGGGCGACCAGCCGGCGAGCCGCCCGAGGTCCACCACCGGCGGGTACACGGGCGAGACGGCCATCATCTCGGCGGGCGCACCGAGCACGGGCGCCGCACCCGGTTCGGCGAGCAGCAGGACCTGGTCCGCGTACTGCACGACCCGTTCCAGCCGGTGCTCGGCCATGAGCACGGTCGTACCGAGGTCGTGGACGAGCCGTTGCAGCACGGAGAGGACCTCCTCCGCCGCCGCGGGGTCGAGGGCGGACGTCGGCTCGTCGAGGACCAGCACCCGCGGATGCGGGGTGAGGACGGAGCCGATGGCCACGCGCTGCTGCTGCCCGCCGGACAGCGTGGCGATGGGCCGGTCGCGCAGATCGGCGAGGCCGAGCAGATCGAGCGTCTCCTCGACGCGCCGGCGCATCACGTCCGGCGACAGGCCCAGCGACTCCATGCCGTACGCGAGTTCGTCCTCGACCGTGTCCGTCACGAAGTGGGAGAGCGGGTCCTGGCCCACGGTCCCGACGACGTCGGCGAGTTCACGGGGCTTGTGGGTACGGGTGTCCCGGCCGGCCACGGTGACGCGGCCGCGCAGCGTGCCGCCCGTGAAGTGCGGCACCAGCCCGCTGACGGTCCCGAGCAACGTCGACTTCCCGACCCCGGACGGCCCGACGACCAGCACCAACTCGCCCTCGGGAACGGTGAGTTCGACCCCGCGTACGGTGGGCGCGGAGGCGCCTTCGTACGTCACGGAGACATCCTCGAAACGGATCATGAGGGTTCCTTGGAGAGGGCTGGCCGGGGTGCGGGGGAGGCTTCCGAAAGGGCCGAGGCGCGCGGCGCGGGCGCGGGTGCCACGAGCGCCGGAAGCAGCCCCAGCAGCACCGCCGCCGCGGGCAGCAGCGGCAGCGTGGGCGCGGACAGCGGTACGACGCCGGGACGGAGGGCCGCGGGGTCGTACGAGGCGGAGACGATCAGCACCGCCGCGACCGCCATCCCCGAAGCGGCGACCAGCCAGGCCCTGACACCCCAGGCGTCCGGCCGGTACCGGGTGCGCACGGACCGCCGGCCGCCCAGCCACAGTCCGGCCAGCGCGGCCACGAGCCCGGCGAACAGCACGGGCAGGCCGTAGGACGTGCCCTCCGCGGTGAGCAGTCCGTACGTTCCGGCGCACACCCCGATGAGTCCGCCCAGGGTGAGCACGGCGGTGGTGCGCCGGACGGCGTCCGGTACCTGGGCGGTCCGCCCGTACCCGCGCGCGTCCATCGCGGCCGCCAGCGCCACCGAGCGCTCCAACGCGCCCTCCAGAACCGGCAGTCCGACCTGCAACAGGCCCCGCAGGCCGCGGTCCGGCCGCCCGCGCAGCCGCCGCGCGGCCCGCAACCGCTGCACATCCGCGATGAGATGCGGCGCGAAGGTGAGCGCGACGACGACGGCGACGCCCGCCTCGTACAGGGCACCGGGCAGCGACTTGAGCAGCCGCGCCGGATTGGCGAGAGCGTTGGCGGCGCCCACGCAGATCAGCAGCGTGGCGAGCTTCAATCCGTCGTACAGCGCGAAGACCAGGGACTCGGCGGTCACTCGGCCGCCGATGCGTATGCCCTGCGCCCAGTCGGGAAGCGGGATTTCGGGCAGGCTGACGACGGTGTGCGTGCCGGGAATCGGCGATCCGAGGAACACGGCGAACACCAGCCGGATCCCGACCACCACCAGCCCGAGCCTGACGAACGCCCCGTAGGAGCGCGCCCAGGGCGCCTCCGTCCGCCGCGCCGCGACGACGTACCCCGCAACTCCGATGAGGAGTGCGAGCAGCAACGGGTTCGTGGTGCGCGACGCCGCGGTGCCGAGCCCGAGCGCCCAGATCCACCAGGCGCCGGGATGCAGGGCGTTGCCGCGGTTCGCCTGAGGGGCGAGCCCGCGGCGGGGCGCGGCCGCCTGCTGTGCCGTCGGCCGCCGCGGGTCGGGTGCTCCGCCGCCGCGTGGCGTGCGCTCGCCGGTGGTCATCGTCGTGGCCGCCCCGGTTTCAGCCGCGGCGACGGCGCGCCTGCCAGACGGCGGCGGCGCCGAGCAGGACGACGGCGGCGAGGCCGCCGACAAGGCCCACCGAGGGACCGCCGTCACCCTCCCCACCGTCCGAAGCGGACGTGGACGTGGAATCCGCTGCCGGAGAGGAGGCGGGACGCTCGCCGGAACCGGACGACACCTGCTCGCCGCACCCCGTCTCCGGGTAGCCCGCGATGGCGCACATCAGCGCGTTGCTGTCGTACCGCAGTGGCCGAGCGACGGCGGCGAGCGCGTCGGCGGTGGTCGCGTCCTCGGCGACCCGCGCACAGGCGGTACGCGGCTTCGGCGGCGTCTCGCCGTCGGGCGCGTCCTCGGCCGTGCCGAAGTCGAGGACGAGCGCGACCCGCTTGGTGCCGTCCTTCGCCGGGGTGTCCGCGCAGATCGCGGCGAACCCGGCGTCCACGCGCGGCTTCGAGGAGTCCTGCGAGTCCTCGCTCACCGCGAACCGGAAGCCCTGCACGGCCCCGTCCTCAGGCCGCACGAACGACGGCCCCTGCGTGGCGTACGCCCATGCGCCGCCGTCCCGCTCCCAGAACGACCAGTAGCGGTAACCGACGGCCTGCGCCTGCCCCGCACCGAGCAGGACGCTCAGCACGGTAAGCAGGCCGAGAGCCGGGGCGGCGAGCCGGCGCCGTGTCACAGCTGCTGCTTCTTGTTACGGCCGCTGAGCAGGAAGCCGATGCCGATACCGGCGACGAGCCCGACGCCGATGATCCACCAGACACCGAGACCGCTGTCGCCGTCGTCCTTCTTCTCGCCCTCGGTGGCCTTGTCCGCCTTGCCGCTGCTGTCAGTCGCCTGCGGGGCGGGTCCTGTGGCGTTCAGCTGCCGCACCAGGTCCTGCCCGCCGAACTCGCTCGGGTCCGCGCCGGCCGCGTGGGCCGCGAAGATCAGCTGGGCGTACGCCGCCGGCCCGCTCTGCGCGGCCCAGTCGGCGGAGTTCTTCTCCAGCCAGGCGAGCGGCTTCCTGGTGTCGGCGGTGCGGCCCGCGGCGGCGAGCGCGACGACCGCGTCGGCGGTGTTGGAGTAGTCGGGCTGGTCCTCGGCGCCGGCGAGGGACGACTTCAGGTAGCTGCCGTCGGTGAGGGCGCCGACGAGGTACGCGGCGCCGTTGCCGGCGGCCTGCCCGGCCGTGAGGGTGCCGCTGTCGCTGCAGTCGTCGCCGTCCTGCGTCTTTCCGGCCGTCGTTACGAGCCCCTTGCCGAGCCCGCCCAGCACACCCGCGGCCGTGGCGTCCGCATTGGCCGCCAGCTTGCCCTTCTTGTCGGGCTGGTACGCGAAGGCGCCGCCGCCCTTGTCGTCGCACGGGACGGCCAGCTTCACGAGCGCGTCGTACGGGGACTTGCCGCCCTTCGACGACGTGACCTCCGCCGGCTTCTCACCCGCGGCGGCCAGCGCGCCGACGACGATGCCCGTGGAGTTGGTGTCGCTCGCGCCGCCGGCCGCGTAGCCCCAGCCGCCGTCCTCGTTCTGCACGGACTTCAGCCACGTCACGGCCTTGCCGACCTGCCCATCGTGCCCACCGAGCGCGACGAGCGCCTGGACGGCGGCCGCGGTGGAGTTGCTGTCGAGCATCGTCTTGGCGTCGCAGGCCTTGTCGGCGTCGGCCCGGTACGCAGCGAAGCCGCCCTCCGTGCACTGCTGCCCCACAAGCCAGTCGACGGTTTTCGTGGCGGGCTTCACGCCCACGGTGTCCTGCGCGAGCAGCGCGAGCGACTGCCGCCACACGCCGTCGTACGTCGGGTCGGACGTGCCGTAGAGCCCGGAGGGGAGCGCGACGGACGGCGACGGGGACGCCTCGTCCGCGAGGGCGGCCGGAGCCGCTGCCGTGCTGATCACGGCGACGGCTGCCAGTACCGCGGCGCTGCGGCGAACGTTCATGATCGGCGGGTGCCTCTCTGCTGATTCTCGGTTCCCTGCGGGGAGCCGGGCAGCACGGCACACGCGGGCACCGGCGGCTCCGGCTCCGTATGCCTCGACGGTGCCGGTCACCGGCTGCGCCGGCGACAGGAGCCATGCACGTCGCACAGGGCATTCCGGCTCGCCACCCCGAAGGGGAGGCTTACGGCTGCGGGTCAGCGCCGGATTCCCACCGGCTTCCCCCTGTACGAGCATGATGACGACGGGCTACTTTACCGGCCCGCTCAGCCCCGCTTACCGGCTGGTAGGAATCTGGACCCTGCCCACCGAAGGCGGGCAGTGCCGCTCACACCGCCACATAAGCCACCGGATCACTCCCCGCCACAGCCTCCGCCCGCCCCAGCTTCACCAGGCGGCGCAGATGGGCCTCCGCCTCCGAGACCGCGATGTTCCGGGAGCCGTGGGGGATCTGGTCCCAGGGGCGGTTCCACTCCATGCGCTCGGCCAGCTGCCAGGGCGTGAGGGGCTGGGTGAGGTGGGTCAGGAGGTCGGTGAGGCGGGCCTCGTGGTGGGCCAGCAGCTCGCGTACGCGGGATGCGGCTCCCGTGAAGGCGTGCTGGTGGGCGGGGAGGATCTCTGCCGCACCCAGGCGACCGATCCGTTCCAGGGAGTCCAGGTAATCGCCCAGGGGGTCGGTGACTGTGGCGTCGTCCGGGTCCTCGTACAGGCCGATGTGCGGGGTGATCTCGGGGAGCAGGTGGTCGCCGGAGAAGAGGCGGCCGCGGCCGGGGAGGCCCGCCGGGTGGTTCTCCTCCAGGTGCAGGCAGACGTGGCCGGGGGTGTGGCCCGGGGTCCAGATCGCGCGGAGGCGGCGGCCGGGCAGGTCGAGGAGCTCGCCGGGGGTGATGTCGCGGTCGGGGACGGCCGCGTCGAAGCCCGGCAGGGCGGGCATCCGGCCGGAGGCGCGGACGGCGAGCAGCGGTGCCACATGCTCCTCGGGGGCGCCGGCGGCGATGAGTTTGCCGGTCATGTAGGCATACCAGCGGTCGGCGGGGTTCTCGCGGGTGCGGCGTACGACGGAGGCGTCCGCCGCGTGCATGGCGATCCAGGCGCCGGAGGCCTCGCGGACCCTGGCGGACAGGCCGTGGTGGTCGGGGTGGTGGTGGGTGATGACGACCCCGTGGATCTCCGCGGCCGAGGTGCCGCATGCCGTCAGGCCGCCCGCGAGGGTGTCCCAGGAGGCCGGGTCGTCCCAGCCGGTGTCGATCAGCACCGGTCCCCGGTCGGTGTCGATGAGGTACACCAGGGTGTGGCCGAGAGGGTTGTCCGGAATGGGGACCTGGATGGACTGCACGCCGGCGCCGTGGTCGGTCACCCTTGTCATCGGATCCCCTTACGCATCGTCAATTCCTCGTCGGCCGGGCTGCGTTGCCATGGACCATGTGTCATCTCGCTCTCACTGTAGTAGAACCCGTTCCATTGGTGGCCGCAGTTCCCGCCGGGTGCGGCTCCGGCGACGTCCGCCCGATGCCGGTGGATCCCATGGACTCCTCCCACTAGAACTGGTATCAGTTCTGAAACAGCGTCAGGAGATGTGATCGTCGACCGGGATCACCGGGAGAACCCGCGATCAACCGCGATCAGCCGGGACCAGCCGAGATCACCCAGGATCGTCGCCCAGCCCCCCAGGAGGCAGTCGGCCATGACCGAGCTCGTGGAACACGGACAGCTGTTCATCGGCGGGGAGTTGACCGACCCCCTCGGCAAGGACGTCATCGAGGTGGTCTCGCCGCACACCGAAGAGGTCATCGGCCGCGTGCCGCATGCCGCGCCCGCGGATGTCGACCGCGCGGTCGCCGCCGCGCGCAGGGCGTTCGACGAGGGGCCCTGGCCGAGGATGACGCTCGACGAGCGGATCGAGGTCGTCACCCGGATCAAGGACGCCGTGGCGGTACGCCACGAGGAGATCGCCCGCATCATCTCCTCCGAGAACGGCTCCCCGTACTCCTGGAGCGTCCTCGGGCAGGCGCTCGGCGCGATGATGGTGTGGGACGCCGCGATCACGGTCGCGCGCTCCTTCACATACGAGGAGGAGCGGGACGGCGTCCTCGGGAAGATCCTCGTCCGGCGGGAGCCCGTCGGCGTCGTGGCGGCCGTGGTGCCGTGGAACGTCCCGCAGTTCACGGCCGCCGCCAAGCTGGCGCCGGCGCTGCTCGCCGGCTGCACCGCGGTCCTGAAGCCGTCGCCCGAGTCGCCCCTCGACGCGTATGTCCTCGGTGAGATCGTCAAGGAGGCCGGGCTGCCGGATGGCGTCCTGTCGATCCTTCCGGCGGACCGCGAGGTGAGCGAGTACCTGGTCGGACACCCCGGTGTCGACAAGGTGTCCTTCACCGGGTCCGTCGGCGGCGGTAAACGCGTCATGGAGGTCGCATCGCGCAACCTCACGCGCGTGACGCTGGAGCTGGGCGGCAAGTCGGCAGCGGTGATCCTGCCGGACGCCGACCTGGAGGCGACCGTGCAGGGCATCGTCTCGGCCGCCTGGATGAACAACGGCCAGGCCTGCGTAGCCCAGACCCGCATCCTCGTGCCGCGCTCCCGCTACGACGAGTTCGCCGACGCCTTCGCCGCCGCGGCGAGCGCTCTCGTGGTCGGCGACCCGCTCGACCCGGCCACCCAGGTCGGCCCGCTCGTCGCCCGGCGGCAGCAGCAGCGCAACCTCGACTACATCCGCATCGGGCAGGAAGAGGGCGCCAAAGTCCTCACGGGAGGCGGGCGTCCGGCAGGCCTGGAGCGCGGTTGGTACGTCGAACCGACGCTCTTCGGCGATGTCGACAACTCCATGCGGATCGCCCGCGAGGAGATCTTCGGGCCGGTCGTCTGCCTCCTCCCGTACGGCGACGAGACCGAGGCCGTGAAGATCGCCAACGACTCCGACTACGGGCTGAGCGGCAGCGTCTGGACGGCCGACGTGGCCCACGGCATCGACATCGCCCGCCGGGTCCGCACGGGCACCTACTCCGTCAACACCTTCAGCCTCGACATGCTCGGCCCGTTCGGCGGCTACAAGAACTCCGGGCTCGGGCGGGAGTTCGGGCCCGAGGGGTACGGCGAGTACCTGGAGCACAAGATGATCCACTTGCCCGCCGGGTACGAGTCGCCTGCCACTGGCACTGCCGTCGCTGCGGACGAGGGAGCGGAGGCCTGATGGGCGACCGCTGGCACGTGGAGGTCGACCGTTCCCTCTGCATCGGCGCCGCGATGTGCCTGAACCACGCCCCGGACGGCTTCCGCCTCGACTCCGCCCGCCAGTCCCACCCCGTGGACCCGGACACGGACGCGAACGAGCGGGTGCTCGCGGCGGCGGAGGGCTGCCCGGTGGAGGCGATCACGATCACGCTCCTCGGGTCGGGGGAGCCGGTCTTCCCGCCCGAGGAGTAGCCCCGGTCACCCGGTCACTGGGTCACTTCGGTGGCGAGGTGATGTCGATCAGCCGGCACACCGTCTCGATGTCGATCTTGACCTGGGCGATCGAGGCGCGGCCGGAGAGCCAGGTGATGAGCGCCGAGTGCCAGGTATGGCCGATGACCCGGACCGCGGAGAGCTGCTCGGCGGTCGGGTCGTCGATGCCCATGGCGTCGAGGATGATCGCCGTCGTCTGGCGGGAGACCTGGTCGACCTCGGGGCTGACGCTGCGGTCGGCGAACGTCAGGGCGCGCACCATGGCGTCCGCGAGGTGCGGCTCGCGCTGGAGCGCGCGGAAGGCGCGCATCAGAGTCTCGGCGACCCGCTCGGCGGGCGACTGGCCGGACGGCGGGCGCTTGCGCAGCGTCGTGTGCATGTGCTGCAGCTGGTCCTGCATGGTGGCGACCAGCAGATGGATCTTCGACGGGAAGTAGCGGTAGAGCGTGCCCAGCGCGACCTGCGAGGACTCGGCCACCTCGCGCATCTGCACCGCGTCGAAGCCGCCCCTGCTCGCCAGTTGCGCGCTGGCATGCAGGATCCGGCGGCGGCGCGCCTCCTGACGTTCGGTGAGCGGAGGGGTCGCCGTTTGCGCGATCTTGACTTCCGCAGGCATAGGTCCCGTTCCATGACGTTCAGCTGCAAGAGCGAGGAAGAACACGGAAAAGCGATGACACAGCATGGCAGGGCGCGAGCACGGTGCGTTCGGGCCGTGGTGCGAATCACCTGATCCGCCGCTCACAGCGACGCTACCTGCCGGTAGATTCAGTGGTCCTTGAGCGATCAAGTCTGAAACTTGTTCTAGATTACCGCCCACGCGTAGTCTCGCGTGAAAGTGTCGTGAGAAGGGGGCCCGGAGTGACCGCTGAGGCCATGGGGGCAGGCTCTCGTGCGGGCTCCGCCGCCGACCTCGCCAGTGACCGGCCGCTGCGCATCGCACTTCTCACCTACAAGGGGAATCCGTTCTGCGGGGGCCAGGGCGTCTACGTTCGCCACCTCTCGCGCGAACTCGTCCGGCTCGGCCACCAGGTCGAGGTGATCGGCGCCCAGCCGTACCCCGTGCTCGACGAGGGAGAGGGGCTCGAGGGCCTCACGCTCACCGAGCTGCCCAGCCTCGACCTGTACCGGCAGCCGGACCCCTTCCGCACGCCGAAGCGCGACGAGTACCGCGACTGGATCGACGCCCTCGAGGTCGGCACGATGTGGACCGGCGGGTTCCCCGAGCCGCTGACCTTCTCGCTGCGCGCCCGGCGCCATCTGCGCGCGCGGCGCGGCGAGTTCGACGTCGTCCACGACAACCAGACGCTCGGATACGGGCTGTTGGGCGGCGTGTCGGCGCTGGGTGCGCCGCTCGTCACCACCATCCACCACCCCATCACCGTTGACCGGCAGCTGGAGCTGGACGCCGCCGAGGACTGGAAGCGGCGGGCGTCCGTCCGCCGCTGGTACGCGTTCACGCGCATGCAGAAGCGCGTCGCCCGGCGCCTGCCGTCGGTGCTCACCGTCTCCGGGACGTCGCGTCAGGAGATCGTCGACCACCTCGGCGTACGCGGGGACCGCATCCACGTCGTGCACATCGGCGCCGACACCGACCTGTTCTCGCCCGACCCCTCCGTGGCCGAGGTGCCGGGACGCATCGTGACGACCTCCAGCGCGGACGTACCGCTCAAGGGGCTCGTGTACCTGATCGAGGCGCTGGCGAAGCTGCGGACCGAGAACCCCGCGGCGCACCTCGTCGTCGTCGGCAAGCGCGCCGAGGACGGGCCGGTGGCCCAGGCCATCGAGCGGTACGGGCTCGAAGGCGCCGTCGAGTTCGTCAAGGGCATCTCCGACGCCGAGCTCGTCGACCTCGTGCGGTCCGCCCAGGTCGCCTGCGTTCCTTCCCTGTACGAGGGGTTCTCGCTGCCCGCCGCTGAGGCCATGGCGACGGGGACGCCCCTCGTTGCGACGACGGGCGGAGCCATCCCGGAGGTCGCCGGGGCCGACGGCGAGACGTGCCTCGCGGTGCCGCCCGGCGACGCGGGGGCGCTGGCCGCCGGGCTCAGCCGGCTCCTGGGCGACCCCGAGCTTCGGGTGCGGCTCGGCTCCGCCGGGCGGGAGCGGGTGCTGCGGCACTTCACTTGGGCGCGGGCGGCGGCGGGTACCGCGGAGCGGTACCGGGAGGCGATCGGCAGCTCCGCGACCGCCCCGGTCACCGGCCGCGCCGCGGCCACGGGCCTCGGCCGCTCCGCGACCCTCATGGACACCCACCCCACTCCGACCCCCACCCCCGACCGCGAAAGCAGGGCCACGTGCTGACCGTCGACTTCTCCCGGTTCCCGCTCGCCCCGGGTGACCGTGTGCTGGACCTCGGATGCGGTGCCGGACGGCACGCCTTCGAGTGCTACCGGCGCGGCGCGCAGGTCGTGGCGCTCGACCAGAACGGTGAGGAGATCCGCGAGGTCGCCAAGTGGTTCGCGGCGATGAAGGAGGCGGGGGAGGCCCCGGCGGGCGCGACGGCCACCGCGATGGAGGGGGACGCCCTCGCGCTGCCCTTCCCCGACGAGTCCTTCGATGTCGTGATCATCTCCGAGGTCATGGAGCACATCCCCGACGACAAGGGCGTGCTCGCCGAGATGGTGCGCGTACTCAAGCCCGGCGGGCGGATCGCCGTCACCGTCCCGCGCTACGGCCCCGAGAAGGTGTGCTGGGCCCTCAGCGACGCCTACCACGAGGTCGAGGGCGGCCACATCCGCATCTACAAGGCGGACGAGCTGCTGGCGAAGATGCGCGAGGCCGGGCTCAAGCCCTATGGCACCCACCACGCACACGCCCTCCACTCGCCGTACTGGTGGCTGAAGTGCGCGTTCGGTGTCGACAACGACAAGGCGCTGCCCGTGCGCGCGTACCACAAGCTGCTGGTCTGGGACATCATGAAGAAGCCGCTGGCCACCCGGCTCGCCGAGCAGCTGCTGAACCCGGTCGTCGGCAAGAGCTTCGTCGCGTACGCCACCAAGCCGCACCTCCCGAAGGCCGCGGCGGCCGAGGGCACCAGCGTGGCGGCCGGGGCGGCCCAGGCGTGACAAGCCCCGAGAGGACCGAACACCTCGTCCTGCCCGGCGTCCTCACTGCCCAGCAGGCCGCCGCCACCGTCCGGGCCCTTCTGGCGGTCCAGCGCGAGGACGGGGCCATTCCGTGGTTCCGCGGGCACCACCTCGACCCGTGGGACCACACCGAGGCGGCGATGGCGCTGGATGCCGCCGGTGAACACGAGGCGGCCGCCCGCGCGTACGAGTGGCTGGCGCGGCACCAGAACCCGGACGGCTCCTGGTACGCCGCCTACGCCGACGGCGACCCGCACAACGTCACGGACCGCGGCAGCGAGTCCAACTTCTGCGCATACGTGGCCGTGGGCGTCTGGCACCACTACCTCGCCACCGGCGACGACACCTTCCTCGACCGCATGTGGCCCACGGTCCTCGCGGCCGTCGAGTTCGTGCTGCAGCTGCAGCAGCCGGGCGGCCAGATCGGCTGGAAGCGGGAGGCCGACGGGGCGCCCGTAACGGACGCGCTGCTCACCGGCTCCTCCTCCGTACACCACGCGCTGCGCTGCGCGCTCGCCATCGCCGAGCAGCGCGAAGAGCCGCAACCCGACTGGGAGTTGGCCGTCGGGGCGCTCCGCCATGCGATACGCCGCCACCCGGAGCGGTTCCTCGACAAGGACCGCTACTCGATGGACTGGTACTACCCGGTCCTCGGCGGCGCGCTGACGGGCGCCGAGGCCAAGTCCCGTATCGAGGAGGGCTGGGAGCGCTTCGTCGTCCCCGGGCTCGGCGTACGCTGCGTCGTCCCCAACCCCTGGGTGACCGGCGGCGAGTCGGCCGAACTCGCCCTCGCGCTCTGGGCGACGGGCGAGTCCGACCGGGCCCTGGAGATCCTGCAGTCCATCCAGCATCTGCGCGACCCGGAGTCGGGCCTGTACTGGACCGGCTACGTCTTCGAGGACGGGGCGATCTGGCCCCAGGAGCTGACGACCTGGACGGCCGGTTCCGTGCTGCTCGCCGTCGCGGCCCTGGGCGGGGACGAGGCGACCTGCGCGGTGTTCGGCGGGGAGCGCCTGCCGGCCGGCCTGGACCCGGACTGCTGCGGCTAGGGTCTGCTGCTGCGGCTAGGGCCCGTCCGGCGTATCAGGCCGGACAGGCCCTTGTACGGCTGACGACCGCGGCCGTCAGTGTCGGTGTATCCGGTTGGCGATCGCGTGCCCGGCGAAGAGGTACACGACGGCCGCGAGGCCGTAGCCCGCGACGACCCGTGCCCAGGCCGCGTCGAAGGTGAACAGGTCGTGCGACCAGCCGGCCAGCCAGCGGGCCGCGTCATGGATGAACTGCACCAGGTCGTTGGCACGGTTCGCGTCCAGCAGGTACATCAGGATCCACAGGCCGAGGATGACGGCCATGATGTCCGCGACGATCGCGATGACCGTCCCCGCCTGATTGGCGCTGTTGCGATATCGAGGGGACATGCCCCACGGGTAGCCCGCCGAAGCCGGGCGAAACCCGACTGGGCGCAGGCTGGCTAGGAGTTGAGTTCCGCCAGCACCCGCAGCGTGTGCGGGTCCGGCGCGAGGACCAGGAGGTCCGTGACCGGGCCCTTGCGCCACAACTCCAGCCGCTCCGCGATGCGTTCACGCGGTCCGACCAGGGAGATCTCGTCCGCGAACGCGTCGGGCACGGCGAGTACGGCCTCCTCGCGACGCCCCGCGAGGAACAGTTCCTGGATGTGCCGCGCCTCCTCCGCGTATCCCATACGGGCCATCAGATCGGCGTGAAAGTTGCGCGATGCGTGCCCCATGCCGCCGATGTAGAAGCCGAGCATCGCCTTGACGGGCAGCAGGCCTTCGGCGACGTCGTCGCAGACCTTCACGCGGGCCATCGGCGCGATGATGAAGTCCTCGCGCAGGCCGGTCAGCGACGCCTCGTACACGTCCGTCCGCGTCGGCGACCAGTACAGCGGCAGCCAGCCGTCAGCGATCCGCGTCGTCTGCGCGATGTTCTTCGGGCCCTCGGCGCCGAGGAGGATCGGCAGATCGGCGCGCAGGGGGTGCGTGATCGGCTTGAGCGGCTTGCCGATCCCGGTGCCGTCGCCGCCGCGGTACGGGTGGGCGTGGAACCGTCCCTCGACTTCGACGGGTGCCTCGCGGCGGAGCACCTGGCGGATCACGTCCACGTACTCGCGGGTCGCGGTCAGCGGCGACTTCGGGAACGGGCGCCCGTACCACCCCTCCACGACCTGCGGCCCCGACAGGCCGAGGCCCAGCAGCATCCGGCCGCCCGAGAGATGATCGAGCGTGAGCGCGTGCATCGCCGTGGCGGTGGGGGAGCGGGCGGCCATCTGTGCGACGGCGGTGCCGAGCCGGATACGGGACGTGTGGGCCGCGATCCAGGTCAGCGGGGTGAAGGCGTCGGAGCCCCACGACTCGGCGGTCCACACCGAGTCGTAGCCGAGTCGTTCCGCCTCGCGGGCGAGTTCGAGGTGGCGGGGGTCCGGGCCGCGGCCCCAGTAGCCGAGTGCGAGTCCGAGGCGCATGCCGGGCCCCTTCCGGTCGCCGTTGCTCTTAACTGACGGCACGTCAGATAGTGTCGTTCGGCCGGTGACTGTACGGCAACGGCCCCCCGCCCGGAAGGGCGAGGGGCCGAGGAGCAGGGCTCGGCGGTACGGCGTCAGCCGCGCTGGATGCCCGTGGTGTCCTGCAGTACGCCGCGGCGGCCGTCCTGCGTCTGGGCCACCAGGGCCGGGCCGCGCTGGTCGACGGCCAGGTACCAGGTGCCGGGGGCGAGCTCGGCGATCGGCGTCTGCGAGCCGTCCTCCGCGAACAGCGGACGCGGCACCGGCACGGCGAACCAGAACGGCGAGAACTCCGCCGCCGGCTGCGCCTGCGCCTGCGGGGCCTGGGTCTGCTGCGGCTGACCCGGCTGCGCACCGTACGGCTGACCGGGCTGACCGGGCTGACCGGGCTGACCGGGCTGACCGGGCTGGCCGGGCTGACCGGGCTGGCCGGGCTGACCGGGCTGACCCTGACCGGGCTGACCTGGCTGGCCCGGCTGGGCGCCGTAGGGCTGCTGCTGGGCGCCCGGGTAGCCGTAGCCGGCCGGCTGCTGCGCGCCGTAGGGGCTCGGGGCCGCCGGGCGCGGGGCGGGGAGCAGGGCGCCCTTCAGGGCGGGCACGAGCGGGCTCGCGATCGCGCCGCCCGCGAGCGCCAGCGACGCGATGAGACCGAGGATGAGGCCGGGGCCGGCGTCGCCTGAGTCGACGATCCACCAGAACGTGCTCCATGCGGCGACGATGGTCAGCGCCACTCCGAGCTGCCCGAGCTCCAGACCCGCCACCTTGCGTTGCTGCGGCAGCCCGCGGGCGACCACGATGAGCGCGGCACCGATCACACCCGTCATGTACGTACCGAGCGAGAGCCCGAGGAAGTCCCAGGAGGTGGTGCTCGGGACCGAGTCACAGATGCTGCCGCTGCAGCCGGCTACGTCGAGGAACGAGGCGACGAAGAGCAACACCGCTGCTCCGATCACCACGCCGTCGCCTCTAGTGAGGGAGCGGATATTCACTTCAGATCCTTCGTCGTCGTCTCATCGGTCGTCGGTGGGCGTCGCTGTCGCCGTACCGGCGCGCTGTCGGCCGCCGTTGGCCGCGATGCTCGCGGTGCGAAGCGCGGGGATGGCCCCCCAGATCGTACGGACGACATTATCGTCCGGGTGCTCGGGGTGTCTGCCTGGACAGTGACTATCCGTGCCTACCCGCGCAGGAAACTCACGATTCCCTCAGAGATCCCCTGCGCCGCTTTCTGCCGCCATGCGCCGCTTGTCAGCAGGGCCGCGTCCTTGCTGTCGCGCATGTTGCCGCACTCGATGAAGACCTTGGGAACGGTGGAGAGGTTGAGCCCGCCCAGGTCCCGGCGGACGACGAGGCCCGTGCCGCCGCCGATGTAGTTGGAGGGGGCGCTGCCTGTGGCGCGTACGAAGTTGCCCGCGAGGCGTTCGCCCAGCTCGCGCGAGGGGCCGACGATCGCGCGGGTGTCGGCGATGCCCGCCTTCACGGACCCGGGAAGGATCACATGGAAACCGCGGTTGCCGGCCGCGGAGCCGTCGGCGTGCACGGAGACGACGGCATCGGCGTGCGCCTTGTTGCCGATACGGGCGCGCTCGTCGACGCACGGACCCCAGGAGCGGTCGCCGTCCTGCGTGAACTTCACGGTCGCGCCCTGCTTCTCGAGCAGCGCCTGCAGCCGGCGGGAGACGTCGAGGGTGAACCGGGCCTCCGTGTAGCCGCTGTTCGTGGACGTGCCGGTCGTATCGCACTCCTTGCGGTTGGTGCCGATGTCCACGAGGCGGCTGATCTCGGCCGTGTGCCGGAAGTTCCCCGGGTTGTGGCCCGGGTCGATCACGACGACCTTGCCCTTGAGGGGGCCGGTGGCGGCGGGGGCGGCGGACGGGCTCCCGGCGCCCTTGCCCTCGTCGTTCTTGTTCTCGTCGTTCTTGTTCTCGTCCGCGCTGCCCTCGGGCTTGCCCCGGCCCGAGGAGGTGGGTGAGGCGGACGCACCCGCGCCCGCCGCGGCGGACGACCGCTGCTGCGACGACGGCGCGGCGCCCGGACTCCTGCTGTCGCCGGAGTCGGCCACCGCCTGCCAGACGAGCCACCCCGCGAGTGCCGCCGCCACAGGGGCGACGATCGCCACGGTGAGCGGCCCGCGACGGGGCCGGCGCGGCGGAGGGGGATTGCTGTCCGGGAATGCGTACGACACGGGGCGACTCTAACCGCGAGGTCAGCTGCCGGGGCCGGTTCGGCGCAGGACGCGCAGCGAGTCGCTCACCGAGACCTCACTGAACGCACCCGACTCCAGTGCCCTGAGGTAGACGTGGTACGGGGCCTGGCCGGTGAACTCGTCGGCCGGATCGGGGAACACGTCGTGGATCACCAGCAGGCCGCCTTCGGCAACGTGCGGCGCCCAGCCCTCGTAGTCGCCGGTCGCGTGCTCGTCCGTATGGCCGCCGTCGATGAACACCAGCCCGAGCGGGCTGTTCCAGAGCCGCGCGACCTGCGGCGAGCGGCCCACGAGCGCGATGACGTGGTCCTCCAGGCCCGCCTTGTGGAGGGTCCGGCGGAAGAGGGGCAGCGTGTCCATCCGGCCGACCTCGGGGTCGACGGTCTCGGGGTCGTGGTACTCCCAGCCCGGCTGCTGCTCCTCGCTGCCGCGGTGGTGGTCGACCGTGACCGCGGTGACACCGGCCGCGCGGGCGGCGTCGGCGAGCAGGATGGTGGAGCGGCCGCAGTACGTGCCGACCTCGAGCAGCGGAAGCCCGAGCCGCCCCGCCTCGACCGCCGCCGCGTACAGCGCGAGCCCTTCGGACACCGGCATGAAGCCCTTGGCGGCCTCGAACGCGGCGAGGATGTCCGGCTTGGGCGCCGGTGCCTGGGCCGGGACCTGGGGGGTGGGCTCGGCTGCCATGCGGGTTCCTCCGGGTTCGGGCGGCAGGTACGTCTCGTACGTGCGTGTGGGTGCCCCCATGCTGCCGCACACCACCGTCACCTGGGACGACGGGGTCGAACTCGATGCCTGACCTTCCGTCAGATTGAAACGTGTTCTACCCTGTCGCCGGCTCGTTGTGAACAGTACGCAGTGGCCCGCGACCGGTGAGCGAGGATGCGCATGGGGATCGGAATCACGCAGGAGCAGCGGGAACTGGCCGGGGCCGTGCGCGGCTGGATCGCGCGCACCGTGCCGCCGGAGGAGGTGCGCAAGCTTCTCGACGCACCGCCGGGCGCCGGGGGCCGCCCGGCGTACTGGGACGCGCTGGCCGGGCAGGGGCTGCTCGGCGTGCACCTTCCCACGGAGTACGGCGGCGGGGGCGGCGATCTCGTCGATCTCGCCGTCGTCCTGGAGGAGGCCGCGCGTGCCGCGCTTCCGGGGCCGTATCTGTCCGGTGTGCTGGCGTCGGCCGTGCTGCACCAGGCTGGGGCCTCCGTGGGAGAGCTGGTGCGCGCGCTGGGGTGCGGGGAGCGCATCGGGGCCGTGGCGCTCGGTGCCGGCACGATGACGGCTGTCGGCGCCGAGTGCGGTTACGTGCTCGACGGCACCGCGCCGCCCGTGCTGTCCGGCGCCGATGCCGAGCTGCTCGTGCTGGCTGCCGGATCGGCGCAGGGCACCGTGTGGCTCGCCGTCGATGCCGCGGACCTCGTGGTGCGGCCCCACGACAGCGCCGACCCGACGCGGCCCACCGCCGAGGTCACGGCGGTGGGTGCACGGGTGCCCGCGGACCGGGTGCTCGCCGTGGACTCCGCGCTCGTACGCGACCTCGCGGACCTCGTCCTAGCCGCAGACGCCTGCGGCACGGCCGCATGGGCGCTGGACACGGCCGCGCAGTACGCCAAGGTCCGTGAGCAGTTCGGGCAGCCGATCGGGCGGTTCCAGGGCGTCAAGCACCTGTGCGCGGACATGCTGGTGCGGGTCGAGCAGGCACGGGCGCTGGTGTGGGACGCGGCACGGGCGGTGGAGGAGCAGGCGCCCGGCGGGGGAGACCTCACCGGCGGGCGCGAATCCCGCGGTCTGGTGGCCGCGCTCGCCGCCGGTGCCGCGCTGGACGCAGCGTGCTCCTGCGCCAAGGACTGCATCCAGATCCTCGGCGGCATCGGGTTCACCTGGGAGCACGACGCGCATCTGTATCTGCGCCGAGCGCTGGTCGCGCGGCAGCTCGCGGGGAACGGGGACGCGCACCGGCTGCGGGCCGTCCGGCTGGCCGAGGGCGGGGCGCGCCGGGAGCTGCGGCTGGAGCTTCCCGAGGAGGCGGAGCCGTACCGGGCGCGCGCCCGGGAGGTCATCGAGGGCGCACGCGGCCTGGACCCGGCCGCCGCCCGCCGCGCTCTCGCACTCACCGGCTACGCCGCGCCGCATCTGCCCGAGCCGTACGGTCTCGGCGCCGGACCCGTCGAGCAGCTCGCCGTACAGGCCGAGCTGAAGGCGGCCGGGGTGCGCCTGAGCGACCTGTCCATCGCCACGTGGGTCGTGCCCTCACTCGTCGCGTACGGGACGCAGGAGCAGAAGGAGCGCTATCTGCTGCCGACGCTGCGCGGCGACCTGCGCTGGTGCCAGCTGTTCTCCGAGCCCGGCGCGGGTTCCGACCTCGCCTCGCTGCGGACCAGCGCCGAGCGGACCGCGGACGGACGGTGGCGGATCAACGGGCAGAAGGTGTGGACGTCCGCGGCCCACCGCGCCGACCACGGCATCCTCCTCGCGCGTACGAACCCCGAGGCGCCCAAGCACAAGGGGCTCACCTACTTCGTCGTCGACATGAAGCACACCGACGGCGTCGACATCCGGCCGCTGAAGGAGATCACCGGCGAATCGATGTTCAACGAGGTCTGGTTCGACGACGTGCTGCTGCCCGCGGACGCCGTCGTCGGAGCGATCGACGAGGGCTGGAAGGTCGCCCGCAACACGCTCGGCAACGAACGCGTCCACATGGCCGACCAGTTGACGTTCGACACGGGTCTCGAGGCGCTCATCGCGCGCGCCGACGGCCTCGACGGAGCCGGCAGGGCCCGTATCGGCGCGCTCATGGCCGAGGCGCACGCACTGGCCTGCATCGGGCTGCGCACGACCCTCCAGCAGGTGTCGGGAGTGGAGCCGGGCGCGGGCGCGTCCGTGCGCAAGCTCGTCCAGACCGCCCACCAGCAGAAGGTGGCGGAACTGGCCCTGGAACTCCTCGGCCCGGCGGGCGCGGTACACGAGGGCGCGGGCGAGCGGGCCGTCCACGGCTTCCTGCTGTCACGCTGCCTGACCATCGCGGGCGGTACGACGCAGGTACAGCTGAACGTGGTCGCCGAACGGATTCTCGGCCTGCCGCGGGATTGACGCTCGGCAGTGAGGCGAGTCCTAGTCCCTGTGGCCTAGGTGGCGTGCAGCGAAATCCCGATGTACGGAGCGCCGGTCAGTTGAGAGCATGACACCCATGTCCCGAGCCGCCACAGACATCTCCCCGGCCGTCCGCCGTAGCGCCCCGCCGACCTGGCTGGTGGTCTCCGCTGCCTGCGCCGGACAGTTCCTCGTCGTCCTCGACGTGTCCGTCGTCAATGTGGCACTGCCGTCGATGCGGGCCGATCTGGGGTTGAGCGCCCCGGGGCTGCAGTGGGTCGTCAACGCGTACTCGATCGCCTTCGCCGGATTCATGCTGCTGGGTGGCCGGGCCGGGGACCTGTACGGACGCAAGCGCATGTTCCTGATAGGGCTCGGCCTGTTCACGCTCGCCTCGCTCGCGGGCGGACTCGCGCAGGCCGACTGGCAGCTGCTCGCCGCACGCGCCGCACAGGGCCTCGGCGCGGCCGTGCTCGCGCCGTCGACTCTGACGATCCTCACCTCGGCCGTACCGGAAGGAGCAGCACGCGCGCGTGCCATCGCGACATGGACCGCCGTGGGAGCGGGCGGCGGGGCGGCCGGCGGCCTCGTCGGCGGCGTCCTGGTGGACACGCTGTCCTGGCGGTGGGTGCTGCTGATCAATGTGCCTGTCGGTGCCCTCGTGCTGGCCGGGGCCGCGCTCTGGATCACCGAGAGCCGGGGCGGGGACGGACGGCGGCTCGATCTGCCGGGTGCCCTGCTGGTGACGGCCGGGCTCGCCACTCTCTCGTACGGCATCGTGCAGACGGAGGCCGAGGGCTGGGCGGCGGCCGCGACGCTGGTGCCGCTGTGCGCGGGGCTTGTACTGCTGGGCCTCTTCCTGCTGACAGAGGCGCGCAGCCGGACGCCTCTGATGCCGCTGAAGCTGTTCCGCCTGCGGTCGGTGTCGTCGGCGAACGCGGCGATCTTCCTCTCCGGCTCCGCCATGTTCTGCATGTGGTTCTTCATGACCCTGTACGCGCAGAACGTGCTGGGTTACACGCCGCTCGGTGCGGGGCTCGCGCTGGTTCCGAGCTCGCTCGCCGTCGTCCTCGGCTCGAAGCTCGCGCCGCGCTTCATGCGGCTCGTCGGCGCCCGGTACGTCGCGGTCGCCGGGACCCTGGTGGCCGCCGCCGGATTCGGCTGGCAGTCGACGATGGGCGCCCACGGCGCGTATCTCACCGCGATCATGCTGCCGGGCATCCTGATGATGGCCGGCGCGGGCCTCGCGGCGACCCCGCTCGCCTCCCTCGCCACGTCGGGGGCGCCCTCCGGTGACGCCGGGCTGGTCTCGGGCCTGGTCAACACCTCGCGCGTCATGGGCGGCTCGCTCGGTCTGGCCGTGATGTCGACACTCGCGGCGTCGCGTACCGCCGACGGCACGTCCGCGGAGGCGCTGGCCTCGGGCTATGCACTGGCGTTCCGGACGAGCGCGCTGGTCCTGCTCGGTGGCGCGGTGCTGATGCTGCTGTGGCTGCCGCGGGCCTCCGGCGGGGGGCGCCGCGCGGACGCGGCCTCGGCCGGTGGCCGCGTGCCGACGGCCCGTTGACCGCCCGGCGGCCACGCCGAGCAGGCCACCGCCCTGGGCCTTGTCGTCAAAGTGCCTAGAGCCACCCCTGCTGCCGCGCCTCCCGGACCGCCTCCATGCGGTTGCGCGTCCCCGTCTTCCCGATCGCCGATGACAGGTAGTTCCGCACGGTCGACTCCGACAGATGCAGCTTCGCGGCGATGTCGGCGACCGTCGCGCCGTCCACCGACGCTTTCAGTACGTCGCCTTCGCGGGAGGTCAGCGGATTCGGGCCCGCGCTCAGGGCGGCCGCGGCCAGCGCCGGGTCGATGACCGTCTCACCGGCCAGCACCCGGCGGATGGCCGCCGCGAGCTCCTCCACCGGGCCGTCCTTGACCAGGAAGCCCGCGGCCCCGGCCTCCATGGCACGGCGCAGGTAGCCGGGGCGGCCGAAGGTGGTGAGGATCAGCACCCGGCAGCCGGGGCACTGCTCGCGGAGGTCGGCCGCGGCGTCCAGACCGCTGCGGCCGGGCAGTTCGATGTCGAGCAGCGCCACATCCGGGCGGGACCCCAGCGCCGCGGGCACGATCGCGTCGCCCGCCGACACCTGCGCGACGACCTCGATGTCCTCCTCCATCCCGAGCAGGAGCGCCAGGGCGCCGCGCATCATCCCCTGGTCCTCGGCGAGCAGGACCCTCACGGACTTCGCCGGCCGGTGGTCACTCGGCGTCTCTTCCACGGGCCAAGGGTATGGCGCAGGCGCCAAGTGCGAGTTCTCCGCGGCACATTGAGCGTTGCGGCTGTGGCGTGAGGCGCCCGTCCGGCGAGTCACCCGGAAACTCCGGCGGATCCATCCAGAAACCCGGCCCGGCGCGACTCGGATCGGCCCCGTGACAGCCCCCCCGCGGGGGCGCGCGCGGCATGCGCCACCACCCGCGGACGGACGGCTCCCGCGCCCTCGGCCGGGCCCCTCACGCGGACGCTCACGGCATTCGCCAACACCCTCTGATCTGGGCTTTTATGCAGGTCAGTCCTACGATCGCCGTATCGCGAAAGGGGATCTCGTGGACAGGCACATACGCACGGTCGACGACGTACTCAGGCTCCTGGACGGCCTGTTCGCCCAGGAAGCCGATCGCTGGACGACCGGCGGGGCCTCCTGGTGGGACGGCTTCTACGCGGACCGCTCCAAGCCGGTTCCGTTCTTCGTGGCGAAGCCGGACGAGAACCTCGTCTCGTACGTCGACCGGGGCCTGATCACCGGGGGCCGTGCCCTCGATCTGGGGTGCGGTCCGGGACGCAACGCCGTCCACCTCGCCTCGCTGGGCTTCGAAGTGGACGCCGTCGACCTCTCGCCCGAGGCCATCGCGTGGGCCGAGGACCGCGCCTGCGAGTCGAGGGCCGCGGTCCGGTTCCACTGCGGGGACGCCTTCGCCCTGGCCGGCACCGAACTCACCGGTCCCTACGACCTGATCTACGACTCCGGCTGCTTCCACCATCTGCCGCCGCACCGCCGTATCAGCTATCTCGCACTCCTGGAGCGGCTCCTCGCGCCCGGCGGTCTGCTCGGCCTCACCTGCTTCGCGGCGGGCGCGATGGGGTCCGAACTCCCCGACGCCGACTTCTACCGCGATTCCCGCCTCCACGGCGGTCTGGCCTACACCCCGGAGTCCCTGCGCTGGATCTTCTCCGACCTCACCGAGGTCGAACTGCGCCGCATGCACGACGAACCGCCCGAGTCCCCGTTCTTTGGTGAACCGTTCCTCTGGACGGCCCTGTTCCGCCGCGACGCCCAGCCGTAGCCATCCCGAGGCCTCTCAGCTTCTCCGCCTACGCTGCCGTCTCCGGCAGGGGCGGGGCCGACTCGTGCATCAACTCACTTGTTTCTATGGGGAGTTCGGCGGTCACCAGGAAGCCCCCGCGCGGGCCAGGGCCCGAACCCAGCGAGCCGCCCGCGGCTGCAAGACGTTCGCCGAGGCCCTTCAGACCGGTCCCGCCGACGGAGTCGGGGGACGGTGACGGCTCGGCGGACACCCCGCGCCCGTCATCGGCGACCGTCAGCCGTACGCGTTCGCCGGTTCCCGTCACGGTGATCTCACACCTCCGGGCGCCGCTGTGGCGTATGGCGTTGGTGACGGCTTCCCGGACGACCCAGCCGAGAAGTGCCGCGGTCTGTGCGGCCAGGGGCGGGCCCGACTGGCGTACGACGGTTTCGATGCCCGCGGCCTCCAGGGCCGAGCGGGCGCGGTCGAGTTCCGTCGCGAGGCTGCCCTCGCGGTAGCCGGTGACCGCCTCGCGGATCTCGGTGAGCGCCTGGCGGCCGACGGACTCGATGTCGGAGACCTGGGTGAGCGCCGCATCGAGATCGCGGTGCGCGAGACGGCGGGCCGCCTCCGACTTCACCACGATCACCGAGAGCGTGTGGCCGAGCAGGTCGTGCAGATCGCGGGAGAAGCGGAGACGTTCCTTCTCGACCGCCTGGCGGGCCAGCTCCTCGCGGGCGGCGCGCAGTTCCCGTACCGCCTCCGACAGGGACAGGATCGCCGCCGTCACCATCGTCGACAGGAAGGTGCCGTACGCGATGTTGATGGCGTCCCAGCCGTCGCGGACGGCGGAGACGACCCCCGCGAGCGCGGTCAGGGCCAGTCCGGTCTTGCCGAGCCACGGGCCCCTCACCGTCGCCCCGGTCGCCAGCCCGAGCAGCGGGAAGAACAGCAGCCAGCTGCCGCCGTAGCCGATGGCGAGCGCGCAGGTCACCGCGGCCATCAGTACGAGCGCCAGCCGCGTGGAGGCCGCCTCGCGCTTCTCCTTCACGAAGGCGCGGAACACCACGTAGATGTACAGGGAGTTGAAGGTGAGCAGGCCCAAGCCGCCGATCAGCGGGTTCGGCGTCTCGCCCTGAAAGATGTTGGAGAACGCGCCCATGCCCATGAGCAGCCACGGCAGCAGGGCGAAGCCGGTGGGCGGCGGACCCGGGTTCTCCGGCACCTTCCCGGCCTTCCGGGCGGCAGCCTGGTCGGACTTGAACCGCGCCATGTCCTCCTTCCACTGCACCCGCGCCAACCGCCACGCGTCGAGCCGGCACGAGGCCTTTCGCATCCATCGCATCCCGGACATGTCCCTGCTCCCCGTTCAGAGGGTCCGCGCGGCACGGCGGTACGAGACGACAGCGTACGAACCGAACACCACCAGCCAGACCGTGATCACCACAAGTGCGGTGAGCGACGGGGCGTGGCCGTCGGCGACCGCCGTGCCGAGCTGGGCGAAGCGGTTCGTGGGCGTGTACGCGGAGAGGGAGCGCAGCCACTCGGGGAAGAGCGCGATGGGGAACCACAGTCCGCCCACCACCGAAAGGCCCAAGTTGCACACCATGTTCACCACGCCCGTGGCCTGCGCCGTCAGCCGGTAGCCGTTGCCGAGGCCCAGCAGCGTGAAGGGTATCGAGCCGAGCCACAGCAGCAGTGCGATCACCGCCCACTGCCAGGCGTCCAGCCGTACGCCGTTGACCAGCCCGCCCGCGACGAGCACGGCGATGATCGCGGGCAGCACCGTCACGGAGCCGGTCAGGGCCCGGCCGAGCACCACGTCGCGCGGCGCCATCGGCGTGATCCGCAGCTGCCGCAGCCAGCCGATCGTCTTGTCCTCGGCGACCCCGCCGCCGGTGTTCAGGGCCGAGCCCACCGCGCCGTACGCGGCCATGCCGACCATCGAGGCCGTCTTCCAGCTGCCGTCGTTCTCGCCGAGGTTGGTGAACAGCAGGTACATCATCACCGGCATGCCGATCCCGAAGATCACGAAGCCGGTGTCGCGGAGCGTCCGGCGCACTTCGAGCTTCAGATAGGCGAGCATCACGCTGTCTCCAGGGTCGAGTTGTCGGGACCGGTCGGGCCGGCGGGGTCGGTGAGATCGGCGGGCCCGGTCAGGTCGGTGGGCCCGGTCAGGGCGAGGAACGCGTCGTCGAGGGAGGCCGGAGCGACCTCCAGGTTGCGGATCGCGCCGAGTTCGGCGAGGGCGATCACGGTCGCGTCGGAGTCGTCCGTACGCAGCCGGGCCCGGTCCCCGCGCACCTCGACGGAGACCACACCGGGCAGCAGCGACAGACCCTCCGCGCCCCGGCCCGCCAGGTCGACGGAGACGAGGCTGCCGCCCGCGGCCCGCCTGAGCTGCTCGCCCGTGCCGTCGGCGACGATCCGGCCGCGGTCGATGACGACGAACCGGTCGGCGTTGTCGTCGGCCTCCTCCAGGTAGTGGGTGGAGAAGAGGACCGTGTGGCCGCGTCGTGCGTAGGCACGCATCGAGGCCCAGAATGCGTGCCGGGCCTCCACGTCCAGCGCGGCGGTCGGCTCGTCCAGCACGATCAGCGCGGGGTTCCCGGCCAGCGCCACCGCGAACCGCACCCGCTGCGCCTGGCCACCGGACAGCCTGTCCACGCGCCGGTCGGCGAGTTCGGCGATGCCCGCGAGCTCCAGCGCCTCGGCGACGGACATGGCCGCCGGATAGGTGCCGGCCACGAAGCCGACCAGTTCCCGGACGGTGACGCGCGGCACGGCGCGGCCCTCCTGGAGCATCGCGCCGACCATTCCGGCGCCCACGGCCCGCGCCGGGGTACCGCCGAACAGGCGCACCTCGCCCGCGTCCGGTTCGTTCAGGCCGAGCAGCAGCGACAGCGTGGTGGACTTGCCCGCGCCGTTGCGCCCCAGCAGCGCGACCGTCTCGCCGCGCCGTATCTCCAGGTCGATGCCGTCGACGGCGCGCACGTCGCCGAAGGCCTTGACCGCCCCCGTGAAGGACACGGCCCGGTCCGTGTCAGGTGTCTTCGTCATGGCTATGACGCTACGAATACGCGGTGGGGCGGGGGCAGATGCGCTTGTACGGACTCGGGCAGGACAAATGTCACGGTCGGCGGAACGCCGCCACGCGAAGGGGCGGCGCGCCTTCGTACGCATGCGGCGAAGAGCATCTGACATGACGTCAGGAGCCTTCACAAGTAGTGGCGGCTGGGCTATACATGGGCCTGCCGGACTGGAACGCGTTCTAGAACGGGCGGGTTCCACGGCCGGCCCAGTGACGACCTCGGTGCGACCGACGGTGCGGACGGCCGCACCGAGGTCTTTCCCCGCGAGGAGCAGGAGTTCCATGCCCATCGACGCCGCCAAGGCCATCGCGGCCGAGCCCCGGTCCGCCCGGATCGCCTGGGACCACAAGGACGTCCAGCTCTACCACCTCGGTGTCGGCGCGGGCGCGAACCCCGACCGTGACAACCCCGCCACCGACCCCGACGAGCTGCGCTACACCCTCGAGTCCAGGCTGCACGTCCTGCCCAGCTTCGCGACCGTCGCGGGCGCCGGCATGGGCGTGGTGGGCGGCCTCTCCACACCCGGCATCGACGTGAACCTCGCGAACGTCCTGCACGGCGGGCAGACCATCGAGCTGCACCGCCCGATCCCGGTCAAGGGCACGGCGGTGTCCACCTCGCGGGTCGCGGCCGTCTACGACAAGGGCAAGGCGGCCGTCCTCGTACTCCGTACCGAAGCGGCCGACGACGACGGGCCGCTGTGGACCAGCGACGCCCAGCTGTTCGTACGCGGAGAGGGCGGCTGGGGCGGGGACCGCGGCCCGTCCGCGCGCCTCGAACCGCCCTCGCGCGAGCCCGACCGGACCGTCGAGCGGGCCGTCCGTGCGGACCAGGCCCTGCTCTACCGGCTCTCCGGCGACTGGAACCCGCTGCACGCCGACCCCGAGTTCGCCAAACTCGCCGGCTTCGACCGGCCGATCCTGCACGGCCTTTGCACCTACGGCATCACGCTCAAGGCGGTTGTCGACACGGTCCTGGGCGGGGACGTGGCGCGCGTCCGCTCGTACGCCACGCGCTTCGCCGGGGTCGTCTTCCCGGGCGAGACCCTGCGCATCCGGATGTGGGAGCACGACGGCAGGGTGCAGGTGTCGGTCACCGCGGTCGAGCGGGACGGCGCTCCCGTGCTCGCGGACACCGTCGTCGAACACTCGTAATCGCCGAAACAATCGCCGAAACCTGATCGTCGGACCTCCTGAGGGGAGCCGCACCATGCGCGCAGCCGTACTGCACGAGATCGGCCAGGACAAGCTCGAGGTGCTCGACGACGTCGAGGCGGTGGGCTTCGGCCCCGGCAGGGTCAGGATCCGGGTCCGGGCCTGCGGGCTGTGCCACTCGGACCTCTCAGCGATGAACGGCGTGCTGCCGCAGCCCGCGCCGTTCGTCCCGGGGCACGAGGGTGCGGGCGAGATCGTGGAGGTCGGCGAGGGCGTCACGCACCTCAAGCCCGGTGACCGCGTGGTGGTGTGCTGGCTGCCCGCGTGCGGCCAGTGCCCCTCCTGTAGGCGCGGGCAGACCGAGCTGTGCCTCGCCGGGTTCATGAACGCGGGCACCCCCAACTTCAAACGCCCCGGCGGGGACGTCTTCGGCTTCGCGGGCACCGGCACCTTCGCCGAGGAGGTCGTCGTCGACGCCGCGTGCGCCGTGCCCGTCCCGGACGACGTGCCCTTCGACATCGCGGCGCTCATCGGCTGCGGTGTGACCACGGGGCTCGGCGCCGCGTTCAACACGGCGGACGTGGAAGCCGGTTCGTCGGTGGCCGTGATCGGCTGCGGCGGCGTCGGCATCTCCGCGATCCAGGGCGCGCGGCTCAAGGGCGCCGCCGAGATCGTGGCCGTCGACCCCGTGGCGTCGCGGCGCGAGGCCGCACTGAGGTTCGGCGCCACGCGGGCCGCCGCACCGGAGGAACTCGCCGACGCCAAGCAGGAGATCACCGGCGGTCAGGGCTTCGACTACGTCTTCGAGGTCGTCGGGAAGTCCGCGACCGCCCGTACCGCGTATGAGACGACCCGGCGCGGCGGCACGCTGGTCATCGTCGGCGCGGGCGCCATGGACGACTTCCTGCAGCTCAACATGTTCGAGCTGTTCTTCGACGAGAAGCGGATCCTGCCCTCCCTGTACGGCGGCGGCGACGTGCTGCGCTCGTACGAACGCGCCATCGCGCTCTGGCGCGCGGGCCGGATCGACCTGTCCGGGCTCATCACGCACCGCGTGCAGCTCGGCGAGATCAACGAGGCGCTGGACCAGATGCGCACGGGGGCGGCGCTGCGTACGTGCATCGAGATGTGACCTTTCCTGAGATCGAGATCTGACCGCTCCTGAACCCCCGACGTCCGTGATCGAAGGGACCGTGATGTCACTGCCACTCGAGGGCCTGTCCGCGATCGTGACGGGAGCGGGCCGCGGCCTGGGGCGGGCCGAGGCGCTGGAACTCGCCCGGCTCGGCGCGAGCGTCGTCGTCAACGACTACGGGCAGCCGGGCCGATGGGGGTCCCCCCTGCTCGAGCGAAGCCGAGAGCTTGGGGGAGGATCAGGGGCGGCGTCGGCCGGGCCCGCCGAGGACGTCGCCGCCGAGATCCGCGCGGCGGGCGGCGCGGCGGTCGCCCACCTCGGCGACGTCGCCGACTTCGACCAGGCAGGTACGCTGGTCGACCTCGCGATCGGCACGTTCGGCAAGCTGGACATCCTGGTCAACAACGCGGGCATCCTGCGCGACCGGATGATCTTCTCGATGACCGAGAGCGAGTGGGACTCGGTGATCAGGGTGCATCTCAAGGGCCACTTCAACACCACCCACTTCGCGTCCGTCCACTGGCGCGAGCGGTCCAAGGCGGCGGGCGGCCCGGTCCACGGGCGCATCATCAACACCTCGTCCGAGGCGTTCGTCGCCGGGTCCGCGGGACAGCCCAACTACGCGGCGGCCAAGGGCGGCATCGTCGGGCTGACGACGTCGACGGCGCTGGCGCTCGGCAAGTACGGCGTGACGGCCAACGTCATCTGCCCGCGAGCCCGGACCCGTATGACGCAGGACGTCTTCGCGGCCATTCCACCTGATTCAGGCAGCGGCCGGCCCGACGACGACCGGCTGGACCCGCTGGCGCCCGAGCACGTGGCCCCGCTCGTGGGCTATCTGGCCTCGCCTGCGGCGGCCAGGGTCAACGGCCAGCTGCTCGTCGTCCACGGCGGCATGGTCGCCATCGTCGAACGCCCCAAGGTGGCCGCCAAGTTCGACACAGCCAAGGAGCTCTTCTCCTACGAGGAGCTCGACGAGCTGCTGTCCCCGTACTACGAGGGGCGTCCGGTGAACGAGACCTTCGCGGCTGCTGAGGTGCTGGGCCTCAAGCGCGGGTAATTGACGGTGGTTACGGTCGCGGTCCCGGACGGACGCCGGCCCGGACGGCTCCTGTCGCCAGTACGAGATGTGCGAGGGGCCCGGCACCTGTGCGGCAGGTGCCGGGCCCCTCGCTTCTCCGTCTACGCGGACTCAGTCCTCGTCGGACGGCTTGCGGTGCCGGCCGCGCGGGCCCGGCGTCTCCGCCACCCCGTGCTCCTGGGCGGACACCGGCCCCCGGTGCCTGCCGTGGCCGTCGGGCTGCTGGGCGCCAGCCCACGGGTCGTTGGTCGTCGTGTCCGTACTGGTGCTGGTTTCCGACATCGGTAGGTCACCCCGTAACAAGATCTTTCGGTGCAGGCGGGCGAGTCTAACCGGCGGCCTCACGCCCGTTGAGAGGTGCCTGCTGCAAGGGGACAGGGCGTGGTCCCGACGCCGCGGCGGGGTTCGTCTCCACCCGCTCCCACCGCGGCTTCCGCACCCTCGCTCCGGACCCGTGGGGCGATCCCGCGGCCGGTCCCGAGCCGGTTTCCCCGTCGGCGGCCGGGGCGGCGGGCCGGGCCGACTCCGTCGGCGCGGGCACCATCGCAACCCCGCACGGCACGGCCCTCGTCGCATACGGCAGCCGGAGCACCCCGTCCCGCGTCCACAGCCCCGCCCCGGCCAACCAGCCGTCGGGCGCCTGGAGTTGGTGCACCCGCTTCGCGGCGGGCCGCCACACGCCGAGCCAGCTGCCCGCCGCGCCGTCGATCCGCAGCGCCACCGCGCTGCTCTCCGGCATCAGCGCCTGCCCCGGCTGGATCGCGAACGGCGTCACCGCACAGTCGGTCAGCCGCAGACACTCGGGGAAGCGGACCGGCAGCGTGCTCCCCAGCACCCCCCAGCCCAGCCGGTCGTGGCCCGCAGACGGGGCGTCGGAGCGGATCAGCAGCAGACCGCTGTCGGCGTCCGCGAGCAGCAGCCGGTCGTTGCTCTCCTCCGTGATCTGCAGGAGCGGCGACACCTCGCCGCCGCGCTCCAGGTCGACCGCGACCGTCTTGGTGCGCCCGTCCAGCTGCCGGTCCAGGGCGAGTATCCGTCCCGTACGGTCGAGCCAGACGCCGCCCGAGCAGCGGCCGGGGATCTCGGCGACATGCTCGGGCCCGAACGTGCCGCCCGCGACCAGCCAGATCGCCGTCGACCGCTCGCCCGCCGCGAGCGCGTACGCGCGCAGGCCCCCGGGCGCGGGCGGCAGGAGGCTCAACTCGCCGCACTGCACGGATCCGAGAGGCAGCTCGCCGGTCTCCGGACCCGTCGGATAGAGCAGCGAGAAGGTGTGTCGTCCGGTCGTGACGCGGTGGATCAGCACGCGCCCGTCGGCCAGGGGGAGCACCTCGGTGCCGGGCTCCTCCGGCTGGTGCGCGGGCAGTGGCACCGCGTAGGGCTCGGGCCCGTCCAGCGTCCACCGCTCGGGGAACCAGGACCGACCGTCGTACGCCAGCCGCGCGGCGTAGGAGCCGTCCGCGGCGATCGTGCATGCCGTCCGCCGCATGCTGAACGCTTTCTGCTCGTTCTCCGCAGCTGACTCGATGGCAAGGGCCGTCATCGTGGGTCACCTCCGGCGCCGAAGCTAGTTTTCGTACGCGTTCGCGTGGCACCAGCGGACACCCGCTTCACACCAAAGGGTGGCGATGTCCCGATTCGCCTGAGGAAGTGGGGGTGCTTGTGCTGCGCCGGGACGGGGGCCCTCGCCAGTGATCGGCCGGCGATCGGCCGGTGGTCGGCCGATGATCAGCCGTGAACAGCCGGGACCACGGGAGCGGCGGCGGCTCGGCCGCGAAGAGGAGCTAGCCTGTCACTCGTGCCCCGTCTGTCTGAAGTCACCGCCGCGCTCGACGCACTCTGGCCTCCCGAGCGGGCCGAGGGATGGGACGCGGTCGGCACCGTGTGCGGCGAACCGGACGCGCAGGTCACACGGGTGCTGTTCGCCGTCGACCCCGTCCAGGAGATCGCCCACGAGGCGGTGCAGCTCGGCGCCGACCTGCTGGTCACCCACCATCCGCTGTATCTGCGCGGTACGACGACGGTCGCGGCCTCCCACTTCAAGGGCCGCGTCGTGCACACCCTGATCAAGAACGACGTCGCGCTGCACGTCGCGCACACCAACGCTGACCGCGCCGACCCCGGCGTCTCGGACGCCCTCGCGGGCGCGCTGGACCTCCGGGTCGTGGGGCCCCTCGTGCCCGACCCGACGGATCCCGCGGGCCGCAGCGGCCTCGGCCGGGTCTGCGAGCTGGACCACCCGCTGACCGTGCGCGAGCTCGCCGAGCTCGCCGCCAAGCGGCTGCCCGCCACGGCGCAGGGCATCCGCGTCGCGGGCGATCCCGACATGCTGGTGCGCACCGTCGCGGTCAGCGGCGGCTCCGGCGACAGCCTCTTCGACGACGTGCGCGCCGCCGGCGTCGACGCCTTCCTCACCGCGGACCTGCGCCACCACCCGGTGTCCGAGGCCCGCGAACACAGTCCTCTCGCGCTGCTCGACGCGGCGCACTGGGCCACCGAGTGGCCCTGGTGCGAGCTGGCCGCAGCCCAGCTCGACGAGATCTCCGACCGGCACGGATGGGGACTTCGCGTCCACGTCTCGAAGACGGTCACCGACCCCTGGACCGCCCACGCGGCCTCGTCCGCGCCCACCCCTTCTGGAGCCCCCAACTGAACGCCGCGCCCGCCGACCAGATCCGACTCCTCGACGTCCAGACCCTCGACGTACGCCTGCAGCAGCTCGCGCACAAGCGGAAGTCGCTGGCCGAGCACGCCGAGATCGAGTCGCTGAACAAGGACCTGACGCAGCTGCGCGACCTGCTCGTCGCCGCGCAGACCGAGGAGAGCGACTGCGCCCGCGAGCAGGACAAGGCCGAGAAGGACGTCGACCAGGTCCGCCAGCGCGCCACCCGCGACCAGCAGCGCCTGGACTCGGGCGCCATCACCTCGCCGAAGGACCTGGAGAACCTCCAGCACGAGATCGCCTCGCTCGCCCGGCGCCAGGGCGACCTCGAGGACATCGTGCTCGAGGTCATGGAGCGCCGGGAGTCCGCGCAGGAGCGGGTCGCCGAGCTGACCGAGCGGGTCGCCTCCGTCCAGTCGAAGATCGACGACGCGACGGGCCGGCGCGGTGCCGCGTACGAGGAGATCGACGGCGAGACCGCGTCGGTCACCAAGGAGCGCGAGGTCGTGTCCGCCTCCGTGCCCGCGGACCTGCTGAAGCTCTACGACAAGCTGCGGGAGCAGCAGGGCGGCATCGGCGCCGCCCGGCTCTACCAGCGGCGCTGCGAGGGCTGCCGCCTGGAGCTCAACATCACCGAGCTGAACGAGGTGCGGGCCGCGGCGCCGGACGCCGTGGTGCGCTGCGAGAACTGCCGGCGCATCCTGGTCCGTACGTCCGAGTCCGGCCTGTAGAGCTCCTGGATTCCTGATTCCGGCAGGGGCTGCCGCGCATGCGTGAGTTCATCGTCGAGGCCGACGGCGGCTCCCGGGGCAACCCGGGGCCCGCGGGCTACGGCGCCGTCGTGAAGGACGCGGTCACAGGGGAGGCCCTGGCGGAGGTCGCCGAGTACATCGGGACCGCCACGAACAACGTGGCCGAGTACCGGGGCCTGCTCGCCGGCCTCAGGGCCGCGCACAAACTGGATCCGGCGGCGCGGGTGCGCGTACGGATGGACTCCAAGCTGGTCGTGGAGCAGATGTCCGGCCGCTGGCAGATCAAGCACCCGGGCATGAAGCCGCTCGCGGCCGAGGCGAAGACGGTGTTCCCGCCGTCGCAGATCACCTTCGAGTGGATCCCGCGAGAGCAGAACAAGCACGCGGACCGGCTGGCCAACGAGGCGATGGACGCGGGGCGGCGGGGGGAGCAGTGGGCTCCGGCCGGGCCTGCGGCGTCTGGTCCGGCTGCGGGTCCCACTGTGGGCCCCGCTGCGGGGCCCGCTGGGCTCGCGCCGTCGGGGCCGCCAGGGGACGCGGCCGCGGGAGCGGCGAGGGCGCGGGCGGCGATGGGGGGTTCGCGGGCCCGCACCGGCGTTGTGGAGGAGGTCGCGGCCGGCGCTGTCGCCGACGTCCACGGGGGCGCCGAGGCCGATGCGCGGGCGAAGGCCGGTGCGGATGTGCGGGCGGCGCGGAGCGTCGCTGTGGGTACGCCGCCCGTGGGCTGGGCCGCGCCGCCCGATCTCGGGGCGCCCGCCACCTTCGTACTGCTGCGGCACGGCGAGACCCCGCTGACCCCCGAGAAGCGGTTCTCCGGCAGCGGTGGCAGCGACCCGGCGCTGTCCGACGTGGGCCGCGCCCAGGCCGAGCGCGTCGCCGCGGCGCTAGCCGCCCGCGGCACGATCCAGGCCGTCGTCTCCTCACCGCTCCGGCGGTGCCGCGAGACGGCGGACATCGTCGCAACCCGGCTCGGACTCGACGTGAGCATCGAGGAGGGCCTGCGCGAGACGGACTTCGGCGCGTGGGAGGGCCTGACGTTCGCGGAGGTACGGGACCGCTACCCCGACGACCAGAACGCCTGGCTCGCCTCGGCCAAGGCGGCACCGACCGGCGGCGGCGAGAGCTTCGCGGCGGTCAGCCGCCGTGTCGCCGCGACCCGCGACAAGCTGATCACCGCGTACCGGGGCCGCACGGTCCTCCTGGTCACGCACGTCACCCCCGTCAAGACGCTGGTACGCCTCGCACTCGGAGCCCCGCCCGAGTCCCTGTTCCGCATGGAGCTCTCGGCGGCCTCGCTCTCCGCGATCGCGTACTACGCGGACGGGAACGCGAGCGTGCGGCTGCTGAACGATACGGGGCACCTCCGGTAGGCCAGGGCCTCCGCCCCTGGACCCCGCTGGGGCTCCGCCCCCAGACCCCCTGTCGCCCTGACGGGCTCGTCCTCAAACGCCCCCAGCTACCGCTGGGAGGTGCCCCCAGGCGGGCTGAAATCAGCGCAGCGCCGCCGCCTCGCGCGCCAGCGCCTCCACCCGGTCCCAGTCCCCCGCCGCGACCGCGTCCCGCGGCACGATCCAGCTGCCGCCCACACAGGCGACGTTCTGCAGGGCCAGATACGACGCGGCGTTCCCGAGGCCGACGCCCCCCGTCGGACAGAACCGGGCCTGGGGAAGCGGCCCGGCGAGTGACTTCAGATACGCGGTGCCGCCGGCCGCCTCCGCGGGGAAGAACTTCATCTCGTTCACGCCGCGCTCCAGCAGGGCCACGACCTCCGACGTCGTCGAGACACCCGGCAGGAACGGCACCCCGGACGCCTTCATCGCCTCCAGCAACCCGTCCGTCCAGCCCGGGCTGACCAGGAAGCGGGCCCCGGCGGTCAGCGAGTCGGCGACGTTCGCGGAGGAGATCACGGTGCCCGCGCCGACCACCGCGCCGGGCACCCCGTCCGCGATCGCCCGGATTGCGCCGAGCGCGGCGGGCGTGCGCAGAGTCACCTCGATCGCGGGCAACCCGCCCGCGACCAGCGCCCGAGCGAGCGGCACGGCATCGGCGGCGTCCTCCACGACGACGACGGGGAGAACGGGGGCGAGGTCCAGTACGGACGAGGGCAGCGGCGTAGTCATGCGCTCATCCTGCCGCGCTCCGTGCAGCATGCGCAAAGAGCGTTGCACATGCTGCAATGCCTACTCTCGGAAACCTCAGTGGATCTCCGTCACCACCACATCCAGCGCCCACGCCCGCCCGCCCTTCGCAGGCGGCTCCACCTCCACCACGTAGCCGAGGTCCCGCAGCGCCTCGACCAGCCCGGCCGGGTTCTCGGGGGCGGCGCCGGCCGACAGCAGTGCCCGTACGATCCGGCCCTTCGTCGCCTTGTTGAAGTGGCTGACGACGGACCGCTTCTCCACCCCGTCGACCAGCTGGGAGTGCAGCACCCGCACGGTCGCCGTGCGCTCCGCGATCTCGCCCTTCGGCTTCCACGCGGCCGCGTACGCCGACGACCGCAGGTCGAGGACGAGTCCGTCCCCGGCGGCCTCGGGCATGACCGAGGCCAGCGGCGCCCGCCAGTACGCCGCCAGCGCGCCGAGCGCCGGCAGCTTCACGCCCATCGAGCAGCGGTAGGACGGGATACGGTCTCCCACCCGGACCGCGCCCCAGAGCCCCGAGAACACCAGCAGCGAGCGCTTCGCCCGCCGCTTCGCGGCCGCGTCGAGGGACGCGAGGTCCAGCGCGTCGTAGAGGACGCCCGTGTAGATCTCCCCGGCGGGGCGCGCGCCCGCCGTCCGCAGCTCCGCGTTCTTGGCGATCTCGCCGCGCAGCCCCTCGCTCAGCCCGAGCACCTCGCGGGCCTTCTCGTTCTCGCCGGGGTCACCCGCACACAGCTCGACGAGCTCGTCCAGCACCCCCTGCCGCGCCTCGGTGAGCCCCGGCAGCGACAGCGAGTCCAGCTTCAGCGGTGCGCCGCGCCCGGACGGGGCCTTGCCTTCGGACGGCGGCAGCAGCACGAGCACAGCGGATCTCCTCCAGGGCGTGAGGGACGGAAGGGGCGGGCGGGGTGCGGCCCTCGCGTCAGGGTACGGGGTGACGTGGGGCCCACCCGCCGTGAGGCGGCCTCGCCCCGGCTGCCGCGGCCGCCGCCCCGCCCGCCCCACCTGCCGGTCACAGCATGCCGTCGGCCCGACCCCGGCCTACGCTCGGTCCATGCCCCGCCGTCATCTGAAGGTGACCGCCGCGGTCGACGCCCCGCTGCGGGCGGCGCTGCGCGGGCTGCGTGCGGAGCTTGCGGTGCCCGAGACGTTCCCGGCGGCCGTCCTCGACGAGGCGGAACAGGTCGCGCAGGCGCCGCGGCTGCCGGATCGCGACGCGACGGATCTACCGCTCTTCAGCATCGACCCGGCCGCGTCCCAGGACCTCGACCAGGCCATGCACCTGTCCCGGCGCCCCGGCGGAGGCTTCCGGGTCCGCTACGCGATCGCCGACGTCGCCGCGTTCGTCACCCCGGGACTGGCGCTCGACACCGAGGCCCACCGCCGGATCAACACCCTCTACTTCCCGGACAGAAAGGTTCCGCTGCACCCCGCGCTGCTCAGCGAGGGCGCCGCGAGCCTGCTTCCCGGCCAGGCCCGTCCCGCCGTGCTGTGGACCCTCGACCTCGACGCCGACGGCCGCACCGTCTCCACCGACGTACGCCGCGCCCTCGTCCGCAACCGCACCAGGTACGACTACGCGAGCGCCCAGCGGCACATCGACGCGGGCACCGCGGAGGAGCCCCTCGCCCTCCTCAAGGCCGTCGGCACACTGCGCGAACAACGGGAGGCCGAACGCGGCGGCATCTCCCTCGACGTCCCCGAGCAGCAGATCGTCGAGGCCCGGGCACCCGGGCGAGCCGCCGGAACCTACGAACTCACCTACCGAGTCCCGCTTCCCACCGACCGCTGGAACGCCCAGATCTCCCTGCTCACCGGCATGGCGGCCGCCGAACTGATGCTCGGCCAGGGCACCGGCGTCCTGCGCACGCTCCCGGCCGCGCCCGACGGCGCCGTCGGCCGCCTCCGCCGTACCGCGAAGGCCCTCGGCATCGACTGGCCGCACCACGTCCCGTACGCGGAACTGATCCGCTCACTCGACCCGCACCAGCCCCGGCACGCGGCGTTCCTGCAGGAGTGCACGACCCTTCTGCGCGGCGCCGGATACACGGTCTTCAGCGGCGGCAAGGTGCCCGAGCTCACCCTCCACGCCGCCGTCGCCGCGCCCTACACCCACTGCACCGCACCCCTGCGCCGCCTCGTCGACCGCTACACGTCCGAACTGTGTCTCGCGGCATCCGCGGACCGGGAGCCGCCCGAGTGGGTGCTCGCGGACCTCCACGCACTGCCCGCGGAGATGGCCGACGGGACGCGGCGCGCCGGCACGGTCGAGCGCGAGTGCCTCGACATCGTCGAGGCCGGGCTGCTCATGGACCGGATCGGCGATGTCTTCGACGCCTGTGTGGTGGACGTGAAGGAGCACGAACCGACCGTCGGAACCGTGCAGTTGACCGATCCTGCGGTCGTCGCCCGCATCGAGGGCGGCACGGAGCCGCTCCCGTTGGGGGAGCGGCTCCAAGTCCGGCTCACGCAGGCGGATCCGGGAAGGGCGAAGGCGCTGTTCACCCCTGCGTGACGGTGCGCGGTTCGCTCCGCGTGACGCGGCGCGCCATGATCTCGCGTACCAGCAGGTCGGGTTCGTCCGCGTGGAAGTGGACGGTACGCACGGTCCTGCTCCGGCCGAGCAGCGTCGTATGACGCACCGGCGCCGCCAGTTCCAGCGTGACGGAGGTCTGCGCGCCCATGTCCAGGCGCAGCTCTCCCTCACCGGGCTTGCCCGCCGCGGCACGCAGCTCACGGCGGACCACGGCGATGTCCGCCAGCGGTATCCGCAGGTCGACGAGGGCGCCCCGGCGCAACCGCAGCTCCGCGGGGCCCAGCACATGCGGCCGGGTCACCGAGGCGGCGTGCATCCCGATGACCAGCACCACGGTGTAGACGTCGAGGAACAGCACCGCGCGCTCGACGGCCGGCCAGTCCCGCAGCAGCACGGACATGGCGAAGGTCTCGACGACGCAGACGAAGGCGAACCCGTACATGACGGCTCCGTGCCCGCGCGCATATCCGTAACCCCGCTCGCCCGCCGCGACGCCGTGCGACCGCCGCGTGATCCACAGCCCCAGGCTCGCCAGTACGCGCACCTCGTGCCCGACCAGCCGCCGCACGGGAACGGGTACGGGTACGACAGCCAGGGCCCGCCGGACCAACGCCGCCCCGCGGCCATCCGTCTCCGGGAGACTCACCGTGCGCCCTGCCCTCCCGCGCCTCATCGGGTACCCCGCTGGGCGAGCAGCCGCATCGCACGGCGGACGGCCTCGGCCTGGGCAGGCGCGAAGTCGGCGAAGAAGGCGCTGAGGAAGGTGTCGCGGGGTGACGCCTCCGATGTGCCGCGGCCGCCCGAGGAACTTCCCGAGTTGCCGCGGCTGCCCGAGGAGCCCCCCGGGGCGTCCGCGACCGCGGCCAGCTGCGCCGCTCCCGAGGTGGTGGTAATGCCTGATGGTCCGCGTCGTCACCCCGACGACGGCGGCGATCTCTCCGATCCGCATGCAGCCAGTAGAAACGTTGACGTTGCGGCAGGGTCAAGCGGAGCGGACCTCCGCGCCGCCGGTCCGCCCCGCACGACCGGTACCATGGTCGACACGGCAGACGAGCCGGGCGGACGGCCGCGTGAAGACCCCTGCGGGGATCTTCCCGAGGAACGTCCGGGCTCCACAGGGCAGGGTGGTGGCTAACGGCCACCCGGGGTGACCCGCGGGACAGTGCCACAGAAAACAGACCGCCGGGGATCTCGGTCCTCGGTAAGGGTGAAACGGTGGTGTAAGAGACCACCAGCGTCTGGGGTGACCCAGGCGGCTAGGTAAACCCCACCCGGAGCAAGGTCAAGAGGGGCCGCTGTAACAGGCGGCTCTGCGCGGATGTTCGAGGGCGGCCCGCCCGAGTCCGCGGGTAGACCGCACGAGGCCGGCGGCAACGCCGGCCCTAGATGGATGGCCGTCGCCTCCAGGTCCGCGAGGACCCGGGGGAACAGAACCCGGCGTACAGCCCGACTCGTCTGCCCGCTAGGTCACTGACCTGTGGGAACGACGCCGGCCCCAGACCTCGTGCGCCTCCGGGGGGCTTCGTGCTGGTCCATGGGTGCAGCCTGCCATGACCCCGACCTCAGTCGCTGCCACTCCAACGGCCGTATGCGCCGGGTGCCCCGTCCGGTGTGATGCGACGGTGGAGAGGGCACTCGCCCGGGGCCCGTACGCCCCATTCCGTACTCCCCATACGGTGCGTCCCTATATCCCCGACCGCACGCTCCGAGGAGATGCCGTGACCTGTATCGACCGACGTGACCTGGGCCTTCTGCTGCTCCGCCTCGGAACCGGCGGGGTGCTCGCCGCCCATGGCACCCAGAAGCTCTTCGGCTGGTTCGGCGGCGGCGGAATCGAGGGCACCGGCGCCTTCATGGAGTCAGTCGGCTATAAGCCGGGCAAGGCGAGCGCCGTCGCCGCCGGGCTCGTCGAAGCGGGTGGCGGCGCGCTGCTCGCCCTCGGTCTTGCAACGCCCGCGGCGGGGGCGGCCGCGGCCGGCGGGATGGCGGGGGCGGCGGCCGTGCAGGCGCCCAGCGGTTTCTTCGCCCAGAGCGGCGGATACGAGTACGCGGCGTTCCTCGGCCTCGTGCCGGCCTGCCTCGCCGTCACCGGTCCGGGTCGCCTCTCTCTCGACCATGCCCTGGGCCACCTGGTCAACCGCGACTGGATGGTCCCGGTGGCGTTCGCGGCCACTGCGATCGGCACGATGGGCGTGATCGCGGCACGCAACAGGAACCTACGGCTGGCCCAGGCGGCGCCCTCCGAGCAGGAGGTGAAGGAGGGGCCGTTCGGTGCGGAGGCCCCGGGCGGTGCGGCGCGGGGGGCATGACCTTCCGGCTCACCGGTTCCGGACCCGTCCGGAG
Source organism: Streptomyces sp. NPDC002896 (assembly GCF_040295225.1). Classification (NCBI taxonomy): domain Bacteria; kingdom Bacillati; phylum Actinomycetota; class Actinomycetes; order Kitasatosporales; family Streptomycetaceae; genus Streptomyces; species Streptomyces sp. NPDC002896. The sequence goes on from NZ_JBEOVA010000012.1 coordinate 148,891, forward strand.
GATTGCCTTCGTGCCTCCAACGCCTAGCGTCCACCGGCATGGAGACCACCAACGCAACGACCGCGCCGACGGCTGACGACACGACGGCTGACGACACGACGACGGCCGGCGGTACGCACATCTCGTACACCCCGTACACAAGGACCCTCGGGCGCAGCGGAATCGAGGTGAGCGCCCTCGGGTTCGGCTGCTGGGCCATCGGCGGAGAGTGGCAGGCGGCGGACGGGAGCCCGCTCGGCTGGGGCAAGGTCGACGACGAGGAGTCGGTGCGCGCCGTCCGCCGTGCGCTGGACCTCGGCGTGACCTTCTTCGACACCGCCGACGCCTACGGGACCGGGCACAGCGAGCGCGTACTGGGACGGGCCCTCGGCAGGCGCAGGGCGGACGTCGTGGTGGCCACCAAGTGGGGCAACCTCTTCGACGAGGAGCGCAAGGTCCTCACAGGAAGCGACGACTCGCCGGCGTACGTACGGCGTGCGCTGACCGCCTCGCTCGCCCGGCTCGGCACCGACTACGTGGACCTCTACCAGCTCCATCTGTCCGACGCGGACCCCGAGCGGGCCGCCCTGTTGCGGGACGCCTGCGAGGACCTCGTACGAGAAGGGCTCATCCGCGCGTACGCATGGAGCACCGACGACCCGGCGCGCGCGGCCGTCTTCGCCGCGGGACCGCACTGCGCGGCCGTCCAGCACCGCTGCAACATCCTCCAGGACGCACCCGAACTCCTCGCACTGTGCGATGAGTCGGGCCTCGCGAGCATCAACCGGAGCCCGCTCGCGATGGGTCTGCTGACCGGGAAGTACGTGCCGAGGAGCACGCTCGCCGCCGGTGACATCCGCAGTGCGCCGCCCGCCTGGCTGCCGGGGTTCGCGGCGGGTGGCGGCGCGGACCCGGAGTGGCTGGCGCGCGTCGAGGCCGTACGGTCCGTCCTCACGAGCCGCGGACGCACCCTCACCCAGGGCGCGCTGGCCTGGCTGTGGGCGCGCAGCCCGCGGACGGTGCCGATCCCCGGCTTCCGGACGGTCGCGCAGGCCGAGGAGAACGCGGGGGCGCTGGCGTACGGGCCGCTGGCGGAGGAGGAGATGGCGGAGATCCGGCGCGTACTGGGGGCCCAGCCGCCCACGGAGGCGTGAAGCAGGGCAACCGCTCCGCGGCCCAGGGTCGTTCCCGCGGTCCCAATCGCGGGCCCCCCTTGGTCACCTGGCAGCCGCGGAGCGGTTGTCCACCCCCCTCAATGTGGTCTTGTGCGCCTACGCATGTCCGCTGGAGTGTGAGCAGCGTGCCCAGGCGGCGACTGCCTGGGCCTTGGAACGTATGCGCGAAATGTGCTCCAAGTGTGAAGGTCTGATGGAGAGAAGTTGAGCATAGGGGGGTTACCTGACCTAAAGGGTCGGTGGCTCATATTCCGTTTGTGCAAATTCTTCATGGGTGTGCGGACGGGGTGTGGGCGTCGGTCATGCGGAACTCATCCGTCCGACACGCTTTTGTTGTGTACGTGACAGCCCTTCGTCGTCCCCCGCAAATTCAATGCCCCTGACAACAACCGTCAGGGGAGGGCCAGATGACACCCGCACGTCCGACGCCACTTTCGCAGCACGCCCCCGAACTCCGCGCCGCCGCCCGCCACATCGGCCGCCGCCGCTTCCTCACCGTCACCGGCGCCGCCGCCGCGCTCGCCTTCGCCACCAACCTGCCCGCCGCGGGCACCGCGAGCGCCGCCGAACTCGACGCGGCCCAGATCACCGAGAACCCGTTCACGCTCGGCGTCGCCTCCGGCGACCCGCTTCCCGGCTCTGTGATCCTGTGGACGCGACTCGCCCCGGCGCCGTACGAGCCGGACAGCGGTCTTCCGCAGGAGCGCGTCACCGTCCACTGGGAGCTCGCCCACGACTCGCGGTTCCGCCGGATCGCCAGACGCGGCACCGCCACCGCGCACCCCGAGTTCCACCACTCCGTCCACGTCGAGGTCTCCCACCTCGACGCCGGGCGCGTCTACTACTACCGCTTCCGCGTCGGGAGTTGGGTCAGCGAGACGGGCCGCACCCGCACGGCGCCCGAAGCCGGCAGCCGGCCCGGGGCGTTCACGCTCGCCGCGGTCTCCTGCCAGGCGTACCACGACGGGTACTTCACCGCGTACCAGCACCTGGCCCAGGACGACGTCGACGTCGTCTTCCACCTCGGCGACTACCTCTACGAGTACGCCGTCAACTCGGTGGGCGGCGCCCGCAACTACACCGACCGCACCCTGCCCGCGATCTTCAACCGCGAGACGCTAACGCTGGAGGACTACCGCCTGCGGTACGCCCTCTACAAGTCCGACCCCGACCTGCGGGCCGCGCACGCCGCGCACCCCTTCGTCGTCACCTGGGACGACCACGAGACCGAGAACAACTACGCGGACGACACCCCCGAGAACTCCGTGCCTCCGGAGGAGTTCCTGCTGCGCCGGGCCGCCGCGTACCGCGCCTACTGGGAGAACCAGCCGCTGCGCCGCCCGCAGCTGCCCGAAGGCCCGGACATGCAGCTCTACCGCCGTCTCCACTGGGGCCGGCTCGCGCAGTTCGACATCCTCGACACCCGGCAGTACCGGTCCGACCAGGCGTACGGCGACGGCTCGGACATCCCCGGGCCGGAGTCCGAGGACCCGTCGCGCACCATCACCGGCGCCGAGCAGGAGCGGTGGCTCATCGACGGCTGGCGCGCGTCGCAGGCGCTGTGGAACGTCGTGCCGCAGCAGGTCACCTTCTCCCAGCGCAAGCTCGACCTGAACCCGGTGGCCAAGGTCAGCATGGACGCCTGGGACGGCTACCCGGCCTCCCGTGAACGCGTCCTAGCCGGGGCCGAGTCGGCCGGGGTCGACAACCTGATGGTGCTGACGGGCGACGTGCACGTCGGCTACGCCTTCGACATCAAGCGGGACTTCGACGACCAGGCATCGAAGACCGTCGGCACCGAGATCGTCGCGACGTCCATATCCAGCGGCAAGGACGGCGCGGACAAGCCCGCCAACTGGGACACATACACGCAGGCCAACCCGCATCTGAAGTTCTACAACGGGCGCCGCGGATATGTGACGGTCCAGCTGGGCGACGGGTCAGCGCGGGCCGACTTCAAGACGGTGAGCGCGGTGACGACGCCGGGGGCGCCGATCACCACGGCTGCGTCATTCGTGACGGAGGCGGGGAATCAGGGGCTGAAGCCCGCGTGACGGAGGCGCGGGATCCGGGGCTGAAGCCCGCGTGACGGTGCCCCGGAGGCCGGGGCTCAGGCCGGTGTGACCTGAGCCCGCTCCGCCTCGCGGGGGTAGCGGACGCCGATGCGGTCCCGCACCGCGTCGAGCGTCCGCATCACCGCGAGGGAGCCGTCGAGCGGCACGAGCGGGGACTCGGTCTCGCCCGCGCGCAGGCAGCGCATGACCTCCACGGCCTCGTGCTTGAGGCTGGCGACCGTGCCGGCGGCCGGGTCCGCCGCGAACTCCTCCGGGTCGCGACCGTCGCGGTGCAGCACGAAACGGTCGGGGTGGAAGAAGCCGTACGGGATGTCGATGCGGCCCTTGGAGCCGGTGACCGACGCCATGATGGGGGTGCCGCCGATGATGGAGCAGTGCACCAGAGCGTGAGCACCGCTCTCCCACGAGAGCAACATTCCCGTCTGGAGATCAACGCCCTCGTCCGAGATCACCGCTCTCGCCGTGATGTCCGACGGCTCACCCAGCAGCAGCTGCGCGAACGACACCGGGTAGACGCCCAAGTCCAGCAGCGCGCCGCCGCCCTGTGCCGGGTCCCGCAGCCGGTGGGAGGCGGGGAACGGGCCCGAGAGCCCGAAGTCGGCCTGCACGGTGCGCACTTCGCCGATCGCGCCGTCGTCCACCAAAGCCTTGAGCCGCCGTATGAGCGGGTTGCAGTACATCCACATGGCCTCCATCAGGAAGAGACCGCGCTCCCTGGCCAGGCCCACCAGCTCCTCGGCCTCGCGCACGTTGAGCGTGAACGCCTTCTCGCACAGCACCGGGCGGCCCGCCTCCAGGCACAGGCCCGCCGCCTCGCGGTGCGCCGAGTGCGGAGTCGCCACATAGACGACGTCCACCTCCGTGTCCTCGGCCAGGGCGCCCCAACTGCCGTACGCCCGCGGGATGCCGAAGCGCTCCGCGAACGCCTTCGCCGAGGCGTCCGTCCGCGAGGCCACCGCGACGACCTCCGCATCCGGCAGATCCAGCAGATCGGCCGTGAACGCGGCGGCGATCCCGCCGGTCGCCAGGATCCCCCACCGCACCGGTTGCGTCGTCACGATCTTCCCTCCCTGTTCGCCGTCCGGCGGTCTCGGCCGCCGCGTCGAGCTGAGAGCATATGTGGCGGAATCAAGGACCGGGAGGGGGCCATGCGCGAGCGCGGCCGAAGGAAGACAGCAGACGCTGGAGCGGAGGGCCACATAGCGGGGGAGGGCTGTATAGCCGGGGTGGGCCCCATAGCGGACGGGCAGCGGGGTTCCAGAGGGGCCGGCGGAGAGGTCGAGGCCGCCGGGCCCGTCGCCGCTCGCCGTACCGGACTCCTCGTCACCTTCGTGCTCGCCGGGCTCACCGCCGTACCGCCGCTGTCCATGGACATGTACCTCCCGGCGCTCCCGGAGGTCACCGACGCGCTCCACGCCCCGGCGGCGACCGTGCAGCTGACGCTGACCGCCTGCCTCGCGGGCATGGCGCTCGGGCAGCTCGTCGTCGGTCCCATGAGCGACAAGTGGGGCCGCAGGCGCCCGCTGCTCGCCGGGATGCTCGTGTACATCGTCGCCACCGCCGTGTGCGCCTTCGCACCGACCGTGGAACTGCTCATCGCGTTCCGGCTGGCCCAGGGCCTGGCGGGCGCCGCGGGCATCGTGATCGCCCGCGCGATCGTCCGCGACCTGTACGACGGCGTGGCGATGGCCCGGTTCTTCTCCACCCTCATGCTGATCTCGGGCGTGGCCCCGATCGTCGCCCCGCTCATCGGCGGGCAGGTGCTGCGGATCACCGACTGGCGAGGCGTCTTCGTCGTCCTCACCGTGATCGGCGCCGCCCTCACCGCACTCGTCTGGCGCGTGCTCCCTGAGACGCTCGCGCCCGCAAGGCGGCACGGCGGCGGCACCGCCGAGGCGCTGCGCACCATGCGCGGCCTGCTCGCAGACCGCGTCTTCACCGGCTACATGCTCGCGGGCGGCTTCGCCTTCGCCGCGCTCTTCGCCTACGTGTCCGCGTCGCCGTTCGTCATCCAGGAGATCTACGGCGCGTCCCCGCAGACCTTCAGCCTCCTGTTCGGCATCAACTCCGTCGGCCTGATCGCCACCGGTCAGATCAACGGCAAGCTGCTCGTCGACCGGATCAGCCTCGACAAGACCCTCGGCTTCGGCCTCGCCGTCATCACAGCCGCCGCCGCGGCACTGCTGCTCCTGACGACCGGCGTCTTCGGCGACCCTGGGCTCGTCCCGGTCGCCGCCGGACTGTTCGTACTGATGTCCGCGATGGGTCTCGCCCTGCCCAATACCAACGCGCTCGCCCTCATGCGCACCCCGCACGCCGCGGGCTCCGCCTCCGCGCTGATCGGCACGTCCTCCTTCCTCATCGGCGCCATCGCCTCGCCGCTCGTCGGCATCGCGGGCGAGACCACGGCCGTCCCGATGGCCGTCGTCCAACTGGCCTGCGCACTGGTGGCCGTGGCCTGCTTCGTGGCACTGTGCCGTCCCTGGCAGCCGCGCGCACAGGAGAGCAGTCTGCGCGCCGGGAACATGACCCCGCAGCTGAAGGGCGCCCGGGAGGAGGCGGAGCACTGACCGCACCACGACTGCGCACCGGCACCCCGGAGCGCGCCGGGCTCGACCCCGGCGAGATGCGGCGGCTCCTCGCCGGGGTGCGGGCGCTGCCGCAGGGGCCGCGGCCCTGGTGCGCGGGCGTGGTCGTGGTCGCCGGGCGCGGCCCGGTGATCGCCGTCGAGGAGGCGTACGGCTGGGCGCTGCGCTACGCGGCATACGACCCGGAGGCCGACGCGGCCGTCGAGCTGCCGCGCGAGAGGTGGGTGCCGATGCGCACCGACACCCCCTTCGACCTGGCGTCCCTCACCAAACTCTTCACCGCCGTCACCGCGGTGCAGCAGCTGGAGCGCGGCACGCTCGGCATCGACGCGCGCGTGGCGGCGTACCTCCCGGAGTTCCGGGCGGCCGCCGAGCACGGCATCACCGTGCGGCAGCTGCTCACCCACACCTCCGGGCTGCGGCCCGAACTCCCGCTGTACGACTGCCCGGACCAGGCGGCACGCCTCGCCGCGTTGCAGGCCGAGGCCCCGGTCACCGAGCCCGGCACGTACTGCTACTCCGACCTCAACATGCTGCTGCTCCAGCACGTCCTCGAGCGCATCACACGCCGCCCGCTGGACCTCCTCGTACGCGACGGGATCACGCGGCCGCTCGGCATGACGGCCACCGGTTTCGGACCGTGCCCCGGCGCCGCCGCCACCGAGTACCAGCGCAGGCCCTGGGCGAAGGCGGACCGCGGGATGCTGCGGGGCGTCGTGCACGACGAGAACGCCTGGGCGCTCGGCGGTGTCGCGGGCCACGCCGGGCTCTTCTCGACCGCGCGCGATCTCGCAGTGTTCTGCCGGACCCTGCTGGCGGGCGGCTCGTACGGTACGGCGCGCATCCTCGGCCCCGACTTCGTGGAGCTGATGCTGACGCCTCCGGGGCTGGGCTTCGGCATCGACCAGCCGTGGTTCATGGGGGAGCTGGCGGGGCGGGGGGACGGCGGTCACGGCGGCCCGGGCGGCGACGGCGGCCGGGGCGCGGCCGGGCACACCGGGTTCACGGGCACCTCGCTGGTCCTGGACCCGGTCACGGACACGTTTCTCGTGCTGCTGGCCAATACCGTGCACCCGCGGAGGCAGGACGCGGCGAGCGAAGCGAGATGGGGGTCCCCCCGGACGGAGTCTGGGGGAGGGCCCCGGGCTGCGGCGGGCACACGGCTCGCCCGTGCCGCGCGAAGGCGCCCGTAGAATCGCTGGGTGAACGTCCCCGTTACCCCGATCGCCCCAGCCGAGACCCTGCGGGCGGCCCTCGCCGGGCTGCTGGACGGCCTGCCGCCGACCCAGGCCGCGCAGGCCGTGGACCGGCTGATCGCCAACTACCGGGGGCGCACGCCCACCGACGCCCCGGTCCTGCGCGACCGCTCGGACGTCGCCGCGTACGCCGCGTACCGGATGCCCGCGACCTTCGAGGCGGTCCGCTCCGCGCTGGCCGCGCTCGCGGCGGCCGCGCCCGCCGACTGGGCGCCGGACAGCCATGTGGACGTGGGCGGCGGGACGGGCGCGGCGACGTGGGCCGTGGCAGCGACCTGGGACGGCGAGCGGCCGGTCACGGTGCTGGACTGGGCGGAGCCGGCGCTGGCACTGGGCCGCGAACTGGCCGCCTCGTACGAGCCGCTGAAATCCGTGGTGTGGCAGCGCTCTCGTATCGGATCGGCGCTCACCATCGAGAGCACTGATCTCGTCACGGTGTCGTATGTGCTGGGCGAGCTGACCGAGAGCGACCGGCGCGCGGTGGTGGACGCGGCGGCGGGTGCCGCCCGGTCGGCCGTCGTGATCGTCGAGCCGGGCACGCCGGACGGCTACGCGCGGGTGATCGAGGCCCGCGATCGGCTGATCGCGGCCGGGTTCCGGATCGCGGCGCCGTGCCCCCACAGCGCCGCGTGCCCCATCGTCCCCGGCACGGACTGGTGCCACTTCTCGGCCCGTGTGAGCCGGTCGTCCCTGCATCGCCAGGTGAAGGGCGGCTCACTGGCGTACGAGGACGAGAAATTCAGCTACGTGGCGGCGGTGCGGTTTCCGGTCGACACGGCCCCGGCCCGGGTCGTCCGGCGCCCTCAGATCCGCAAGGGGCAGGTCCTGCTCGACCTGTGTGGGGCGGATGAGGCGCTGCGGCGGGAGACGGTGACGAAGCGGCACGGGGTGCTTTACCGGGCGGCGCGGGACGCCGACTGGGGGGACTCGTGGCCACCCCCGTCGGCGGCGGACTGACGCCTTTAGCGGGCTTGCGCGTCGCTCCGCGTCATCAGCGTCGGTGCGTCGGTGATCACGCCGTTGCAGCCGAGCCGCAGTACGCGGTCGCGCTGCTTTCGGGTGTTCACCGTGTGTGCCCAGACCCGGGGAATGCCCGAGTTCACGGCCCGTACGAGATCGGAGTCGCGCGCCCGGTAGTCGACGTCCAGTACGTCCACGAAGGACGCCCAGCGCTCCGGACGGTCCGTGCGCATCTGCTTCGCCGAGCGCCACAGCTGGGAGATCAGCCCCAAGCGGTGGGCGCGCCGGGCGACTTCGGGATGGTTGGAGTTGACCACCACCGAGCGCGTCAGGCCGCGGCTGCGGATCATCCCGGCGAGCGTGTCGAGGCTGTCCGGGTCCTTGGCCTCCAGCATCAGTACGACGCGGCCGCCGAGACGGTCGAGCACCTCGGCGATGGTCGGCGGCCGCTCGGTGCGCCAGTGGCCGGGCAGCTTCCGGTCCGGACGCAGCCGTACGTTCTCCCAGTCCGCGAGGGCGAGGTCGCGTACCGGGCCCTTCTCGCGGGTCGTGCGGTCCAGCGTCGCGTCGTGCATCGCCACGATGGTGCCGTCGCGCAGTATCCGTGTGTCGACGTCGAGGGCGTTGGCCGTGCCCCGCCGGTACGTCGTCATCAGCCCCGACATGCTGTTCTCCGGCACCTCCAGGGCGCCCCCGCGGTGTGCGGTGTAGACGACGCGGGGGAGCGCGTCGATCGTCAGGGGGCTGCCGCCCCATTCCAGGGGGGCGAGGCCCGCGGCCGTTCCCGCGACGGTCAGCGTCGCCAGGCCGGCCAGCACCGTCCTTGTGACCATGGCGACCACCGTACGGGCAGATATGTACTGAATGTCCGTAATGACACCCGGGGGTTGGCATCGCCCCACGTACCCCGGATGTGGACTGCGGTCACCCGGGGCGCAGGATGGTGGCACCATGGACGGTACGACGGCGAGATGAGGGGATACATGGGCGCAGAGTTCGGCCGCCGGTCCGGCGGACAGGGCAGGATTTCCCAGTGGCTGCGCGGTCGTCGTCCCAAGGACGTGACCGATGACGGCGGTCGCGAGGCCCTGTTGCTGGCCGTTGCCGCGGCGGGACTGCCGCTTGCGCCTGCCGCCCATCCCTCTGGCTACGGGTGTTCCTGCGACCGGATCGGCTGTCCGACGCCCGGCCGGCACCCCGTCTCCTTCGCCTGGCAGACCCAGTCCACGACCGACCGCGCGCAGATCGAGCGGTGGGCGCGGCATCAGCCGCAGGCCAACTTCATCACCGCCACCGGCATGGTCCACGACGTGCTCGACGTGCCCCGCGAGGCGGGACTCGAGGCGCTGGAGCGGCTTCTCGCGGACGGGATCGACGTCGGGCCAGTCGCCGAGTCCGGCGATGACCGCGTGCTCTTCTTCACCGCGACGCGCGGTACGCCCGAGGACGAGGACGAGTGGTGGCCCTGCGAGCTGGACTGCCACCCCGAGACGATGGACGAGCACCCGGGGCTGCGGTGGCACTGCCGCGGGTCGTACGCCCTGGTCCCGCCGGCCCAGTTGCCCGGCGGGGCGAGCGTGAACTGGCTGCGCGGGCCTGAGCATGCGCTTCCGGATCCGTTGACGCTGCTTGAGGCGCTCACCGATGCGTGTGCCCGCTTCGCGGGCAGCGGGGCGGAGTATGAGGGTTCCGCCTGGCCTCTCCGTCGCTGACGTAACTCGTTGGGGCACCCGCCGTCGTGGGGCTGTGCCCACCCTCCCCCAGCTACCGCTGGGAGGTGCCCCCAGCCCTGCGGAACGATTGCCCACAGCGGCAGGGGGCAGAGCGGCCCCCGGGCTACTCGCCCTTCGCCCCAGTAAGCCCTTGGATCCGGTTCAAGAACTCCACACGCTCGGTGGAGCCCTTCGCCGGGTCCAGGACCGCCTGGTTCGAGACGCGTTCCAGGGTGATCGACTGTTTGGCCTCGCCTGTCATCAAGGCCTTGACCTCCTCGCTGACCTGGAGGTTGAGGCCCTTGGCCGCGGTCTGCTTCTCGTAGTGGTGCGTCGCGAAGAAGACGAGCGCGCCGCCGTCCTTCGTGCGCAGGCCGACCGGGGCGTACGGGCCGGACGTCAGCGGCTCGTCGATGTACTGCGTGGACAGCCCGGGCCGGGTGGTGTTCTTCTTGCGCAGCGCGCGCCACTCGGACGTGTGGGTGCCGGGGGCGAAGGCGTCCCCGCCGTCCTGGAGGTATGTGGCGTACTCCTGGCTCAGGTTCTTCGGTGCGACGGCGAGCGACTTGGAATCCGCCGGGACCGGTTGGGCCCAGCCGTCCTTGTCCGTCGTGAACTCGGGGATCTCGTCGGGCGAGACGACCGTCAGGAACGCGGCCTTCCAGGCGTCGTCGACCCCGGTCCGCAGGAAGACCAGCAGCCAGCGGTTGTCCCGCTGCGGGTCGTCGTCCCGGTCCCGGTTGCTGTCGGCGTCGGCCAGGAAGAACTTCGGCCACCCCGCCTGCTCGGGAATCGTGAACTGAGTATCCGTCAGTTTCAGCGGCACATGGTCGGGGTTGCCGTCCGGCTCACTCGCGCCCTTCGCCTTCAACCCGGCCTGGTTGATGGCCCCGAGCGCGCCGGTGACCCGGTCCTCGTCGAGGGCCGGGTCGTACGCCTTGTCGGCCTTGTTGTACGCGGAGGTGAACTCCTCGAGTGCGCGGGCGGCTTCAGCCTTCGTCGCCGACGGGATGATCTCCCGCTCCCCGTGCACCGTCACGCACCCGCTCGCCGTCACGGAGAGCGCCGCCGTCGCCGTCGCTGCCGTGGCGAACCGGCTCAGCCTGCGAAGCCTGTTCATCGGGTCCCTTCACCTTCCCCTTCCCGGGAGCGAACCCTACCGGGGAGAGGAACAGTGCGAGCGTCGGGATCAAGTACAGCGCCCACACCGTGACCTGAACGACAGTCGGGTCGGGCTGGAAGTTGAACACGCCCTTCAGCAGCGTCCCGTACCAGCTGTCCGGCGGGATGGTGTCGCTGATGTCGAAGGCCTTGTTCGTCAGGCCCGGCAGGATGTTGGCCTCCTGCAGGTCGTGGAAGCCGTACGCGAGCACGCCCGCGGCCACGACGACCAGCATGCCGCCCGTCCAGGTGAAGAACTTCGCCAGGTTGATGCGCACCGCACCGCGGTAGAAGAGCCAGCCGAGCAGGACCGCCGTGGCAAGGCCCAGCAGGACGCCGATCAGCGGGCCGTACGTGCCGTCGTTCGAGGCGCGGACCGACGCCCACACGAACAGCGCGGTCTCCAGACCCTCGCGGCCGACCGCCAGGAAGGCGGTGGCGACCAGCGCGCCCGTGCCCATCTGCAGTGCCGCGTCCAGCTTGCCGTGCAGCTCCGACTTCAGATGGCGCGCGGTGCGGCGCATCCAGAAGACCATCCACGTCACCAGGCCCACGGCGACGATCGACAGCGAACCGCCGAGCGCCTCCTGCGCCTCGAATGTCAGCTCCTGGGAGCCGAACTCCAGCGCGCAGCCGAAGCCGAGCGCCAGCGCGACGGCGACCCCGATGCCGATCCAGATGGGCCGCAGCGCGTCGCGCCGCTCGGTCTTCACCAGGTACGCGATGAGGATGCAGACGACGAGGCTCGCCTCGAGCCCCTCGCGCAGGCCGATCAGATAGTTGCCGAGCATGCTCACGCCTTCCCGGAGAACAGGGTCCGGCCCCACCAGTCGTCCTTGTCGCGGACGCCGGGCGGGATTGCGAAGATCGCGGAACCCACGTGCTGGATGTACTCGTTGAGGGCGTCGGCGCGCGCCAGGTTCTGCTGCACCGGGATGAAGCCCTTGCGGACGTCGCGCTGGTACGCGAGGAAGAACAGCCCGGCCTCCAGGCGGCCGAGGCCGTCCGTGCCGTCCGTGAAGGAGTAGCCGCGGCGCAGGATCCTCGCCCCGTCGTTGGAGTCCGGGTGCGCGAGCCGCACGTGCGCGTCCGGCTTCATCGCCTTCAGGAACGGCTCGTCGTGCTCCTTCGCCTTGCCGACCGGCGCGCCCTCGCCCTTGTCGCGGCCGAAGATGTCCTCCTGCTCCTGCAGCGAGGTCCGGTCCCACGTCTCGATGTTCATGCGGATGCGGCGCGCGACGAGGTAGGAGCCGCCGGCGATCCACGCCGGACCGTCGGACTCGGACACCCACACGTGCTTGGCCAGTTCGGCCGTGTCCGTGCCCGCGATGTTCCGCGTGCCGTCCTTGAACCCCATCAGATTCCGCGGGGTCTGCTCATCGGGCGTCGTCGACGACGTTTTGCCGAAGCCCAGCTGCGACCAGCGGATCGCGACCTTGCCGAAGCCGATGCGGGCGAGGTTGCGGATCGCGTGCACCGCGACCTGCGGGTCGTCCGCGCAGGCCTGAATGCACAGATCGCCGTCGCTGCGCGCCTTGTCGAGATTGTCGCCGGCGAACTTCGGCAGGTCGAGCAGGGCCTCGGGCCGCTGCTCCCGCAGCCCGAACTTGTCGAACAGGGACGGCCCGAAGCCGATCGTGAGCGTCAGCCGCGAGGGCTTGAGTCCTAGCGCCTCGCCGGTGTCGTCCGGCGGCGCCTCCGCGAGACCGCCGTACGCACCCTCGCCCACCGTCCGCCCGGCGGTCATCCGGGCCGCGGCGTTCGTCCAGTCCTTGAGTAGCTGCACGAACTCGGCACGGTCGTCGGTCTTCACATCGAACGCCGCGAAGTGCAGCCGGTCCTGCACCGGAGTCGCGATGCCCGCCTGGTGGGCGCCGTGGAACACCACGGCGGCGCCGGACTCGGCCGCGGGCGCTGCGTCGTCCCCGGTGCGCGCCACCGCGACGGCGCCGCCCGCCGCGGCGGCACCGAGCGCGAGCCCGGCACCGCCCCAGCCGAGCAGCGAACGCCGCGAGGGCGCCGTGGACTTGGCGTCGTGAGTCACTTCAGTCGTCTCTTCCGGCATGCGATGTCCCACCTGACGTCCCTGGTCCCTGGACCGACCCGACTACTTGACGACCGCGGCGGCGAGCTTGGACAGGGGCTCGGCGAGCGCGTTCACCGCGTCCTGGAGCTCCTTGCGGTCGTCCTCGCCGACCTTGTCGTAGGAGGTGAAGTCGTAGGAGTTCTTGTCCGTGCGGTACTTGTCGAGCAGCGTGTCGATCGCCGCGAACTGCTTGTCGAGCTCCTTCGTCAGCGCGGCGTCGTTCTCGGACGCGACCGGCTTGAGCAGCTCGTACGACTTCTCGGCGCCCTCGACGTTGGCCTTGAAGTCGACCAGGTCGGTGTGCGAGTAGCGCTCCTCCTCGCCGGTGACCTTGCCGGTGGCGACCTCGTCGAGGAGCTCCTTGGCGCCGTTGGCCATCGACGTCGGGGTGATCTCGGCCTTGCCGACGCGCCCCTGCCAGTCGGTGAGGTCCTTCACGAGCTGGTCGGCCAGCTCCTTCTCCCGGTCGCCGATCTTCTTGTCCTGCCAGAGGGCCTTCTCCAGGCGGTGCCAGCCGGTCCAGTCCTTCTCGGGGTCCTGGCCGTCCTCCAGGCCGTCCTCGCGGACGTCGACCTTCGGGTCGATGTCGCCGAAGGACTCGGCGACCGGCTCGGTGCGCTCCCAGCCGATCCGCGAGTCGGCGTACGCCTTCTTCGCGGCCTCGATGTCGCCGTCCTTGACCGCGTCCGTGAAGACCTTCACCTTCGGCAGCGTCTCGTCGGCCTGCTCCTGCACGTACTTGCGGTACGCGGCGACGGCCGCGTCGAGGCGCGGGTCGCGCTTGGCGGTCGTGCCGCCGCCGCTGGCCTTCACGTTCTGGCGGATGCCGTCGCCCTTCATGCCGGGCTTGCAGGCGATCCGGTATTCGCCCGCCTTCACCTCGGCGGTCACCTTCTGCTTGGTGCCCGGGCCGATGTTCTCGCGCTCGGTGACGATGCGGTCGTCCGGGAAGAGGAGGTAGACCTCGGTGACCTTGGAGCCCTTGTTCTCGATGGCGAGCTCGATGTGCCCCGCCGGGAACTCCTTCTTGGAGACCTCGCACTTGGTGTCCGTGGCGGTCACCGCGATGACGTGGTCGTCGCTCGTCGCGCTGCTCTTCTCGGTGCAGCCCGTGACGGTGGTCAGAGCGGCCGCGGTGGCGGCGGCGGTGACAACAGAGAGTCGGACGGCTCGCATACGGGCTCCAAAACGAAGGGCTGTCGGCTCACAGGTTCCAGTGAGGCGGGCCTAACTTATCTGAGGCTTACCTCAGTCAACCCGGGTCGTCTAGTGATTCACATCTCAAATGCATGTCCGCGTACCGGTCGATAACGGACGAGTTGCGGCAGCCTCATGACGGAGAAACGGAATGGTCAAGTAATGGTCAAATGCCGCTGCGCCGTCCGGCTCGGGCCGCACCCGGCTGTCGGCGGCTGATGCTTCAATGCCGGGGTGACTGACTACGACGTGCTCCGCGTCTTCTGCGGCCCCGGCGGCCGGTACGGCAACGAACTCGGCGTCGTACGCGACGGGTCGGCCATGCCCGCCGAGGAGGACCGCCAGGCCTTCGCCGCGAAGCTCGGGTTCAGCGAAACGGTGTTCGTCGACGACCCGGAGCGGGGGGTCATCGACATCTACACGCCGACGCTGCGGCTGCCCTTCGCCGGGCATCCCTGCGTCGGCACGGCCTGGCTCCTCGACGTGCCCGAACTGGTCACGCCCGCCGGGGTGGTGGGCACACGGCTCGACGGCGAGTTCACCTGGATCGAGGCCCGCGCCGAGTGGGCACCGCCGCGGACGCTGCGGCGGTACGGCTCGGCGGCCGAGGTGGATGCGCTGGCGGTGCCGCCGCCGGGGGAGTGGATCTACGCGTGGGCGTGGGAGGACGAGGCCGCGGGGCGCGTTCGGGCCCGCGCCTTCCCCGGGCGGGGCGACGGGATCGACGAGGACGAGGCGACGGGGGCGGCGGCGTTGCTGCTCACGCATGAGCTGGGCCGTGCGCTGAACATCGTCCAGGGGGAGGGGTCCCAGATCCTTACGGCACCGGGCCCGGAGGGGTTGATCGAGGTGGGTGGGATGGTGCGGCTCCTGCGGGGCTAGGCGCCAGGTCCTCAAGCGCCGGACGGGCTGAAAATTCAGCCCGTCCGGCGCTTGAGGACGAGCCCGAAAGGCGATCCGGGGTCTGGGACGGAGCCCCAGTTACGGGAAGGGGCGGGGTGGGGGAGATCAAGCGCTCAGCGGGAACTCCTCCCCAAGCGCCCTGAACACCTCCGTGTTGAGGGCGAACGCCCGTCGGCACTCGCCCACGATCCGCTGCTTCTCCAGCTCGTCCGCCCGCACCCCGTCCAACAGCTCCCGATAACCCCGCTTGAACGCCGCCGGATTCCCGATCCCCTCGAAGACGTAGAACCGCACGCCGTCGCCCTTGCGTGCGAAGCCCCAGGTCTTCTCCGCCTTGTCGCGGATGATCTGGCCGCCGGAGAGGTCGCCGAGGTAGCGCGTGTAGTGGTGGGCGACGTACCCGCCGGGCCAGGTGCGGGCGCACTCCTCGACGCGCGCGGCGTACGCGGCAGTGGCGGGCAGGGCCGTCAGGCCCGACCGCCAGCCGGGTCCCCGCAGATGCGCCAGGTCGCGCTCCAGCTCGGCGACACGCATCAGCTCGGGCCGGATGAACGGCCCGGCGACGGGGTCGTCCCGCAGGGCGCGCGCACCGTCCTCCAGTGCCCGGTAGACGAACCAGAGCTGCTCGGTGTAGCGCGCGAACGCGTCGACCCCCAGCCGGCCGCCGAGCAGATCGCTCATGAACGTCGAGGTCTCCGCCTCGGTGTGCGCGTCGTGCGACGCGGTGCGGATGAGCGTCGAGAACGGCGTGTCCATGGGGACCTCCGAGGGGCCGAGCGGACGGAACGGAAAAGCGGGGCCTTCGACGATCATTCCAACTTAGGTTCGCCTAAGTCAATGGGTTTCCCGACACCCTGTCGGTAAAACACTACCCCGGATCCGCCTCAGGGCCACTCGGACGGCGGACGGAGACGGCGGAGGCGACGGAAACAGAAGACCCCCGCCACGGGGCGGGGGTCTCGGTCTCAGGCCAGGGCAGGCGCCACGGTCACGGCAGGGTGAGAATCTCGGCCCCGCTGTCCGTGACGACGAGCGTGTGCTCGAACTGCGCGGTGCGCCGCCGGTCCTTCGTCACGACGGTCCACCCGTCGTCCCACATGTCGTACTCGTGCGTGCCGAGCGTCAGCATCGGCTCGATCGTGAACGTCATGCCGGGCTGCATCACGGTCGTCGCGCGCGGGCTGTCGTAGTGCGGGATGATCAGGCCGGAATGGAACGACGAGTTGATCCCGTGGCCGGTGAAGTCCCGGACCACGCCATAGCCGAACCGCTTGGCGTACGACTCGATGACGCGGCCGATGACGTTGATCTGGCGGCCTGGCCGGACCGCCTTGATGGCGCGGTTCAGCGACTCGCGGGTCCGCTCGACGAGCAGCCGCGACTCCTCGTCCACGTCCCCGACCAGGTACGTCGCGTTGTTGTCGCCGTGCACGCCGCCGATGTACGCCGTGACGTCCAGGTTGATGATGTCGCCGTCGTGCATGACCGTGGAGTCGGGGATGCCGTGGCAGATGACCTCGTTGACCGAGGTGCACAGCGACTTCGGGAAGCCGCGGTAGCCGAGCGTGGACGGGTAGGCGCCGTGGTCGCACAGGTAATCGTGCGCGACCCGGTCCAGTTCGTCCGTGGTCACGCCGGGCGCGATGATCTTCGCGGCCTCCTCCATCGCCTGCGCCGCGAGGCGCCCCGCGATCCGCATCAGCTCGATCGTCTCGGCGCTCTGCACCTCGGGGCCGGTGTACGGCGTGGGGCCGGGCTTGCCCACGTACTCCGGGCGCCTGATGTTTCCCGGGACGGAGCGGGTGGGAGAGAGCTCCCCTGGTACGAGCAGTGACTGGCCAGACATATCAAGGAGTGTATCCAGCGGCCGTGGGGCACCATGGCGGCGTACTCGAGGATCCACGAGGACTCAGGCGATGAGGAGCCGGTGCGATGGCCCTGTTCAAGAAGCGGACGGTCGGGAAGCCGGGCGAGTGGTACTACTGCCTGGAGCACAAGAAGGTCGAGGAGGGGCCGGAGTGTCCGGCGAAGGACCGCTTCGGGCCGTACGCCACCCGGGCGGAGGCACAGAGGGCCCTGGAGATCGCGGCCGAGCGGAATCTCCAGTGGGAGAACGATCCGCGGTGGCATGACGCCACGGCGCGGGGCGAGGACGACGACTGAGCCGCGTCGTCCTCAAGCGCCGGACGGGCTGAAAGTTCAGCCCGTCCGGCGCTTGAGGACGAGCCCGAAGGGCGATGCGGGGTCCGGGGCGGAGCCCAGGCGGCACCGATACGTCACCACTGTGACGGCGGCGGTGCCGTCAGCTGGTCCGCCAACCGGGACAGGCGGTCGCGAAAGCGGCTCCGGCCCCGCGTCTGCGGCAGCGTGTTCTCGCCCGCCGCCGCACTGACCAGGTGCTGGACGGTGTCCAGGTCGAGCTCGGGGTTCTCCGGTACGGACAGGGCCTCGTGCGCCACGGCCTGCAGGTCGCGGTCGCCGGAGTCCAGCGCGAACACCGTGGCCCCGGCCCGGCGTGCGTCGTGCACCCGCTCGAGCAGCGGCGCCTCCGGTGCGTCCGGCGCCACCACGAGCAGGGTCTCGCCGCGCTTCGCCGCCTCGATCCTGCCGAGCCCGACCGAGAGGTGCGCGGGGTCGCCGGGGCGCACCCGGTGCCGTACGAGCGTCGGGGACAGCGCGGGCGTGCCCGACCACGCGGCCTCGTCCACGAGGTGCGCGGCCAGGTGCCACGGCTCGTAGCTGTCCGTGCCCACCAGCAGCAGACCGCCGCCGTGCGGCACGACGGAGGACCGCAGCGCGGCCGCGAAGTGGCGTGTGGTGCCGAGCCACTCGGTTCCGGCGAGCACTTCGCGCAGCAGCGCGACCCGTACGGCGTCCATGCGTCCGCATCCTGCCGCAACCGGCCAGTCGTCAGGCCGAGTTCACCTTGAATTCGCTCAACGTGGGCAGCGGGCGGCGAGACTGGGCGGCTGATCGTTTTGTGCTGCGTGGGTTCAGCGTGATTTCAGTGCGGGCGACCGGGTGGTCGCCGAGATGGGGGAGCTGTCATGGCAGTCGAGGTGTCCGTACCGTTCCGGGCCGGGGGTGAGGGGTATGCGAGCTTCCGTATCCCGGCAGTGGTCCTCACCAAGAAGGGCACGGTCCTCGCGTTCTGCGAAGGGCGCGTCGGTTCCCGCGAGGACCACGGGAACATCGACATCGTCCTGAAGCGGTCCACGGACGGCGGCCGCACCTGGGGCCCGCTGCAGGTGGCCGCCAAGAACGGCGACGATCTCGCCGGCAACCCGGCACCCGTCGTCCTCGACACCGGCCGGATCCTCCTGGTGCACGTGCGGGCCGCCGCCTCGGCGACCGAGGAGGCCATCCGGCGCGGCAAGGTGACCGCCGCGGACGGGCGCCGCGTATGGCTCCAGCACAGCGACGACGACGGGGTCACCTGGTCGAGCCCGCGGGAGATCACCGGCCAGACGAAGAAGGCGGCCTGGCGGTGGTACGCCACCGGGCCGGGACATGCGATCCAGCTGACGGGCGGCACGGCGAAAGGACGCGTGGTCGTCCCCGCCAACTACTCCCTTCCGCCCACCGGCACCGACAACGGCACCGAGGGCAAGTACAACGGCGGTCACTGCATCCTCAGCGACGACCGGGGCGAAACCTGGCGGATCGGCTACCTCGACGGCAAACCCGACGGCTACATCAACGCCAACGAGACGACCGCCGCCGAACTGCCCGACGGGCAGGTCTACTTCAACACCCGCAACGACTCGCCCGCTCCGGGCACCCGCGCGGACGCGCACTCGCGCGACGGCGGCCAGACCCTCGTCAGGCCGTTCCGTCCGCAGGCGGGCCTCACCGGGCCCGTCGTCGAGGGCAGCGTGCTCCAGCTCCGCGACCCCGACCTGCTGCTCTTCTCCGGCCCCGCCGACCCCGGCTTCCGGGCCCTGATGACGATCCGCAGCAGCACGGACGGCGGCACCACCTGGCGGACCGCCCACACGGTCGACGGACTGTCCGCCGCGTACTCCGATCTCGTACGCGTCGACGCGACGACCGTCGGACTCCTCTACGAGACGGGCGACTTCAGCGCGTACGAGACGATCACGTTCCGGCGGGTGCCCGTGGCGGACCTGTAGCCGTGGGCCGAGCCTGCCGGAGACGGTCGTACGGAGTGATCCACCACACTCTCTCGGCAAGGTGATCCGCGGCCGGACCCGCACGTATGGTCGCCCTATGACTTCCAGTGATGACGCGAAGACGGCTCCCGCCAAGGCCCCGGCCAAGGACCCCTGGGACCTGCCCGACGTGTCCGGTCTCGTCGTCGGCGTCCTCGGCGGCACGGGCCCGCAGGGCAAGGGCCTCGCCTACCGGTTCGCCAAGGCCGGCCAGAAGGTGATCATCGGCTCGCGGGCCGCCGACCGGGCGCGGACGGCGGCCGATGAGCTCGGGCACGGCGTCGAGGGCGCGGACAACGCCGAGTGCGCGCGCCGCAGCGACGTCGTCATCGTCGCCGTGCCGTGGGACGGGCATGCGGCGACCCTCGAGGCGCTGCGCGAGGAGCTCGCCGGCAAGCTCGTCGTCGACTGCGTCAACCCGCTCGGCTTCGACAAGAAGGGCGCGTACGCGCTGAAGCCGGAGGAGGGCAGCGCCGCCGAGCAGGCCGCCGCGCTGCTGCCGGACTCGCGGGTCACGGCCGCCTTCCACCACCTCTCCGCCGTCCTCCTCCAGGACCCGGAGGTCGACGAGATCGACACCGACGTGATGGTGCTGGGCGAGTCCAGGGCCGACACGGACGTGGTGCAGGCGCTCGCCGGGCGCATCCCCGGCATGCGCGGTGTCTTCGCCGGGCGGCTGCGGAACGCCCACCAGGTCGAGGCGCTGGTGGCGAACCTCATCTCGGTGAACCGCCGGTACAAGGCGCACGCGGGTCTGCGGGTCACGGACGTCTAGGCCGCTTCTCCCGTTCCGGTCGCCGGTTGCCGGCGCGGTGCGGGCATGGGGGACACTGGAGGGCGTACCACCTCTGAGTCCCGGACAGGAGCCGACCCCCATGCCCCGCCTCGCTCTGTACGCCCTCGTCGTCTGCCTCCTGTCCGTCGCCGCGGCCGTGGTCTCCTTCGCGCAGGGCAGCTGGCTGGGCATCGTGTGGGTGCTGCTGGCGGGGCTGTCGTCGAACATGACGTTGTACTACGCGCGCAGGGCGAAGGCGGCGAAGGCCCTGAAGGCCGCGCAGGCGGCGCACGCGGGGGCGGCGGTCCCGGGTCAGCCGCGGGGCACGTCCACCACGCGCTGACGGAAGACGGAACAGGTCAGGTCCATCACTCCCTGACCTCGCGGTTCGGCTCCGTCACGCGTTGACGGAGCAGATGGGGTTCGTGTCCGTCCAGAAGCGGTAGAGCGACTGGCCGCAGTAGCTCTGGAACTCGTCGATGCCGAGCCCGCGCAGAAGCGCGTGGACCGCGTCGAAGAACACGACGTTCACCTCTGGGATCCACAGGACCGCGAACACCGCCAGCAGCCCGAACGGCGCGAACGGCTCCACCTGCCGGCGGATCCGATGCGACAGCCAGGGCTCGATCACGCCGTATCCGTCCAGGCCCGGCACCGGCAGGAAGTTCAGGATCGCCGCCGTCACCTGCAGCAGCGCCAGGAACGCCAGCGCATAGCGGAAGACGACTGGCACGCCGTCCAGCGAGTCCAGCCAGAACGGCGCCGTGCACACGACCGCGAACAGCACGTTCGTGAGCGGCCCGGCCGCCGAGATCAGACTGTGCCTCCAGCGGCCCTGGATGCGGCCCCGCTCGATGAACACCGCGCCGCCCGGCAGACCGATCCCGCCCATCATCACGAAGAGGACGGGCAGCACGATCGACAGCAACGCATGGGTGTATTTGAGCGGGTTGAGGGTGAGATAACCCTTCGCCTCGATCGAGATATCGCCGCTGTGCAGCGCCGTACGCGCGTGTGCGTACTCGTGCAGGCAGAGCGAGACGATCCAGGCCGCCGTCACGAAGAGGAAGACGGCGAACCCGGGCTGCTCGGCGTAGCCGGTCCAGGTGGCCCAGCCCGCGACCGCCGTAACGGCCACGATCCCCAGAAAGACGGGGCTGATCCTCCGGTCGCTGCGGCGCATCGTGGCGGTGGCCATGGGCGGGTCTCCTGAGGGTTGGACGAGGGTGGGCGGAGGTGCGGGCGGGCGACGGTCGGGTTCGACCGTATCGGTGGTGTGGGGGGAACGTCCCGCGGACCGGCCGGGGTTCCTGGACCGCTCCGGTTCGTTCCTGTGGGTGTCGAAACCCACACGAGTGTCGAAACCCTCACGCGAGTGGAAACCCGGACGCGGTGCCGGGGCGTCCCCGGAGACAATGGACCCCGTGCGCTACCGCGTCCTCGGCACCACCCAGGCACTCCGCACCGACGGCACCCCCGTTCCGGTCGGCGGGGCGCGGCTGCGTGCCCTGCTGACGGTGCTCGCGCTGCGGGCCGGGCGCTCCGTGCCCGCGTCCGTGCTGGTCGACGAGGTGTGGGGCGATGAACCCCCGGCCGACGCCATGGGGGCGCTGCAGGCGCTGGTCGGGCGGCTGCGCAGGGCCCTCGGCGCGGACGCCGTCGCCTCCGTCGATGGCGGTTACCGGCTGTGCGCGACCGCCGACGACGTCGATCTGTACCGCTTCGAGCGGCTGGCAGGCGAGGGTGCGCGGTCGCTGTCCGACGGCGACCCGGCGAAGGCGGCCGCCGTGCTCGACGACGCGCTCGCCCTGTGGCGCGAGCCCGTGCTCGCCGACCTGCCGGACCGTTCCGCCGAGGCCGCCGGCTGGGCGGCACGGCACCTCGACGCGCGGCGCGCCCGGCTGGCCGCGGCCCTCGACCTGGGCGAAGCGGAGCGGGTACTGCCCGAACTCGCCGCCCTCTGCGAGGGGCACCCCTTGGACGAACCGCTGCAGGCGCTGCGTCTGCGTGCCTTGCGCGACGCGGGCCGCCAGGCCGAGGCGCTCACGGTGTACGAGGCGGTACGCCGCGACCTCGTGGACCGGCTCGGCGCTGATCCCGGCCCTCAACTACGTGCCTTGTACGAGGAGTTGCTGCGGAGCGTTCCCGGTGCCGGGGACGCTGCTCCGTTCCCCGGAAGCTCTGGGGGTGGCGCGGCCGGCACGGTCGGCACCCCGGGCTCTGCGCGTACCGCCGGGGACGGCCTCGGTACAGGCGCGCGGCCGTCCGACGGCGGTGGCCGCGATGCGCCCGCGCCGCCCTCCGGCGGCGCGGATGTCTCGTCGGGCCCTGGCGGCTCCTCCGCCGGCCCCGTCCCCTCGGCGGCCGACGCCCGGGAACGCGGCGCACGGCCCTCGTCGTCAGGCGGCCCCGGCAGCCCGAGCACCCCACCGCCCGCCCCCGGCAACCTCCGCGCCCGGCTCACCTCCTTCGTCGGGCGGGAAGCCGATATCGCCGCGATTCGGGAGGATCTCGGGCGGGCCCGGCTCGTGACGCTGCTCGGGCCCGGTGGGGCCGGCAAGACGCGGCTGTCGCAGGAGGCCGCGGAGGCCGTGGCCGGGGGCGTGCCGGATGGCGTGTGGCTCGCCGAGCTCGCGCCCGTCGACGATCCCGAAGCCGTGCCCGAGGCCGTCGTCACCGCGCTCGGTGCCCGCGAGACCGTGCTGCGCGGCGCCGGTGCCGAGGAGCTGCGGGTCGCGTCGGACCGGCACGCCGACGACCCCCTCGTACGCCTCGCCGAGCACTGCGCCGCCCGCCGCATGCTGATCATCCTCGACAACTGCGAGCACGTCGTCGAGGCCGCCGCGCACCTCGCCGACCACCTTCTCGCCCGCTGTCCCGGCCTGACGGTCCTGGCCACGAGCCGGGAGCCGCTGGGAGTGCCGGGGGAGTTGCTGCGCCCGGTGGAGCCGCTGCCGCAGCCGGTCGCGCTGCGGTTGCTGGGGGAGCGGGGTGCGGCCGCGAGGCCGGGGTTCCGCGTCGAGGACGACATGGAGGCGGCCGGCGAGGTCTGCCGTCGGCTCGACGGGCTGCCGCTGGCGATCGAGCTGGCGGCGGCACGGCTGCGGATGATGACACCGCGTCAGGTCGCGGACCGGCTCGACGACCGTTTCCGGCTGCTGACCGGCGGGGCACGCACCGTACTGCCGCGCCAGCAGACGCTGCGCGCGGTCGTGGACTGGTCCTGGGAACTGCTGGACGCCGCGGAACGGGCCGTACTGCGCCGGCTGTCGGTGTTCTCCGGCGGCTGCGACCTGGCGGCGGCGGAAGCGGTGTGCGGGCCAGGGGCCTTCGTCGCGCCGACCACGGAGTCTGCCGCGGCCGCCGGGTTCGCTGCCCCGGATGGCACCGCGGACACCTCCGAGGACGGCTTCGAAACGGCCGGAGCCCGACCCGGCCCGGGCCGTCAGGCACAGCCGCGCCCGGCGGCGGGCGACCCCCATACCCCGAGCGGCGGCGACACCTTCGACACCCTCGACGTCCTCGGCTCCCTGGTCGACAAGTCCCTGGTGGTGGCTGCCCCTTCGGCGAGCGGTGAGATGCGGTTCCGGCTGCTGGAGACGGTCGGCGAGTACGCCGCCGAGCGGCTCCGCGAGGCGGGTGAGCTGGAGGCGACGGCCCGGGCCCACCTCACGTACTTCCGGGAGCTCGCCCGGACCACCGACCCGCTGCTGCGCGGTCCCGCCCAGAGCGCCGCGATCGAGCGGCTCGAGGCCGAGTACGAGAACCTGCGCACCGCGCTGCGGCACGCCGTCGCGGTCCGGGACGAGCAGGAGGCGGTGTGCCTCATCCATTCGCTCTTCTGGTACTGGCAGATCCGCGACCTGCGCATCGAGGTACGCAACTGGTCCCGCGAGGTCATGGCGCTCGGCCCCGACCCCTTCACCCCGTCCGCCGGACCCATTCCCCCGGTGCCCGACCGCTGCACGGACGCGCCGCCGCCCATGAGCGCCGAACTGCTCGAAGAGGGTCGGCGCGGAGTGCATCTGGCCCATCTGGCCTGCATGGACACGGAGATGGACGCCTGGCAGACGCCGGAGGCCCAGGCGAAGCTGCGCGCCATCAGCGAGGCGTACCGGCCGGGGCTGCCGCAGACCTGCCGCACCCCCGGCAACCTCTGGTTCTACGCCGTGCTGCTGAGCGGCGACATGGAGCGGGTGCGTACCGTCGTCGACGCGAACGTCCGGGCCTGCCGCGAGTTCGGCTACGAGTGGGAGCTGGGCATGGCCCTGCAGATGCGGGCCAACATCCTCGCCAACCGCACCGACTGGGCCGGCGACGCGGGCCGGGACGCCGACGAGGCCCTGGAGATCTTCACCCGGCTCGAAGACGCGTGGGGTGCCGCCGAGGCGCTCTCGGCGCGCGGCGAGGCGCGCGAGCGCAAGGGCGAGTACGCGTCCGCCGCCCAGGACTACGAGGCGGCGATCGCCCGTGCCGAGGGGCTCGGCGCCCACGCTCAGGCGGCGGTGCTCGGCGCTCGACTCGGCAGCGTACTGATCGAGTTCGGCGACACCGCGCGGGGTGAGCAGCTGCTGCGCGACGTCGTGGAGTACGGCCGCGGTTCCGTCAACGAAGCCAGCGCGGCGCGGCTCTTCCTCGCGACATGGCTCGGCCGCAGCGGCCGGAGCGGGGAAGCGCGCGAACAACTGCGGCTGCTGCGCGAGGAGTTCGGCGTGGTCTCGTTCGTCGTCTTCGACAGTTTCCTGCTCGGTGTGGAGGCCTGGCTGGACGGAGTCGACGGCCGCTACGAGGAGAGCCTCGTCAAGGCGCGGCAGGCGGTGGCGCAGGCCGGGGAACCCCTGGCGCGGACCATCGCGCCGCACATGGCCGCGGTGCATCTCACCACCGGGGCCGTCGCCCTCGCCGGGCTCGACGGCGGCCGCCGCGCCGCGGACGCCGCACGGCTGCTCGCCGCCGCCCAGAGCCTGCAGCCGCCGGGGCACTTCGCGTCCGCTGTGGAGCGGGAGCTGCACGACCGGGCCGAGGAGAGCGCGCGCGCCGTGCTCGGAGACGAGGCGTACGACGCGGCATACGCCGAGGGCGGCGGCCTCTCCCTCGTGGAGGCCGCCGCCCTGCTCTGACATTCGCCGCCCTGCGAGAACGTCAGCTCTTGGTGCGGAACTTGTGGATCGCGATCGGCGCCATCACCGCGGTGAGGACCACCGACCAGATCAGCGTGACCCATACGTCGTGCGCGATGGGCGCCCCGCCGTTCATCAGGCCGCGGGCGGCGTCCGCCAGCGACGACAGCGGGTTGTAGTCGGTGAACGCCTGGAGCCAGCCCGGCATCGAATCGGTGGGCGCGAAGATCGACGAACCGAACTGCAGAGGCATCAGCACGAGGAACCCCATTCCCTGGATGGCCTGGGCGTTCTTCATCACCACACCCATGGTGAGGAAGATCCACATGATGCCCGAGCCGAAGACGAGCGCCAGACCGATCGCGGCGAACAGTCCGGGCACGTTCGACACGGACAGACCGAGCATGAAGCCGACGGCGAGCAGGATCGCGGTGGCGACCAGCATGCGGCCGATCTCGACGGTGATCTTGGCGATCAGTACCGAGGACCGCGCGATGGGCAGGGACCGGAAGCGGTCCATCACGCCCGTCTGGAAGTCCTGGTTGAAACCCGTGCCGACACCCATGGCGATGTTCATGCCCATCATCGCCATCAGGCCGGGCACCACGTAGTTGACGTACTGGTCCTGGTTGCCCTTGCCCGCGATCGCGCCGCCGAAGACGAACACGAACAGCAGCGTGAAGACGATCGGCATGAGCACGGCGTCGAACATCGACTCCGGGTCCTGCCGGATCCACAGCAGGTTGCGGCGGGCCAGGGCGCCGGTGTGGCGCAGATGGGCGCGGATCCCGATACGGCCGTCGGCCTGGTCGACCTTCGGGGAGGGCGCGCTGAGAGTGGCGGTGCTCATACGGCGACCTCCTGGAGTTCGGGACGGGCGTCCTGCGGGGCATTGGCCTTGTGGCCGGTGAGGGACAGGAACACCTCGTCCAGGCTGGGCAGTTCGGTGGTGATCCCGGCGAGCGTGATGCCACGGGCGGTGAGTGCGCCGACGACGGCGGTGAGCTGTTCGTCGCTGAGGATCGGGACGAGGACGGTGCCGGACTCGGCGTCGACGGTCGCGGACGCCGGACCGGTCAGGCCGAAGTCGTCGAGGGCGGCGGCCGTCGGGCGCAGCTCAAGCGGGTCGGCCGGGCGGATCCGGAGCGTGCGGCCGCCGACCTTGGCCTTGAGTTCGTCGATGCGTCCGCCCGCGATGACCTTGCCGCGGTCGATGACGGTCAGCTCGGAGGCCAGCTGCTCGGCCTCCTCCATGTACTGCGTGGTGAGCAGCACGGTCACACCGTCGCCGACCATCCTCTGGACCTCGTCCCACACCTCGTTGCGGGTGCGCGGGTCGAGGCCGGTCGTCGGCTCGTCCAGATAGAGGACGGCCGGGCTGCCGATCATCGAGGCGGCCAGGTCGAGACGGCGGCGCATACCGCCGGAGTAGGTGCTCACGGGGCGCTTGGCGGCCTCGGTGAGCGAGAACCGCTCGAGGAGCTCGTCGGCGCGGGTGCGGGCGTCCTTACGGGACAGGTCGAGCAGCCTGCCGATCAGGTACAGGTTCTCCCGGCCGGAGAGCTTCTCGTCGACCGAGGCGTACTGACCGGTGAGGCCAATCACGCGGCGCAGCTGCCGGGGCTGCTTCACCACGTCGTACCCGGCGACGAACGCCGAGCCGGAGTCGGGGGTGATCAGGGTGGACAGGCAGCGTACGAGGGTGGTCTTGCCGGCTCCGTTGGGACCGAGGACGCCGAGGACGGTGCCCTCGCGGACGTCCAGGTCGACGCCGTCCAGCGCCTTGGTCTCGCCGTAGTGCTTGACCAGCCCCCGCACGGTGACCGCGCTCTGGGCGGCGGTCCCTTCTCGCTGGAGTTGCTTGTCGATTCGCGTCATGCCGACCAAGGTGCCAGCCGCCACCGACAAACCACCGACAGGCCGCCGACAGCCGCCCACAACTCGCCGACAGTTGGTCGCCGGTGCGGGCAGTCGTTCCTCCCCGCCGAAACCGCAACCATCAATTGAGGAACCCCCACGGCGACCAGCCAGGTCCGCGAGAGCGGCGCCGGTTTAGGTGCAAAAAGGAGGGCAGCCCGCCGACGGGGGGAAGATCGACGGGCTGCCTGGAACCGCTGGGGGCGCCCCCAGCGGTAGCTGGGGGAGGCTCAGTGCACGGAGTGCTCCTCCAACGGGAACGTCCCGCCGACCACGTCCTCGGCGTACGCCTTCGCCGCGTTCCCCATGACCTCACGCAGATCGGCGTACTTCTTCACGAACTTCGGCACCCTGCCACCGGTCAGACCCAGCATGTCGGTCCACACCAGCACCTGCGCGTCGCACTCGGCACCGGCGCCGATGCCGACGGTCGGGATGTGCAGGCCCCGGGTGACCTCGGCGGCCAGCTCCGCCGGAACCAGCTCGAGGACGACCGCGAACGCGCCGGCGTCCTGCACGGCCTTGGCGTCGCGCAGCAGCTGCTGGGCGGCCTCCTCGCCGCGGCCCTGGACGCGGTAGCCCATGGCGTTGACGGACTGCGGCGTCAGCCCGATGTGCGCCATGACCGGGATGCCGGACTCGACCAGCAACTGAATCTGGCCGTGCGAGCGCTCGCCGCCCTCCAGCTTCACGGCACCGACCCCGGCCTCCTTGATCAGCCGGGTCGCGCTGCGCAGCGCCTGCACAGGGCCCTCCTGGTACGACCCGAAGGGCAGGTCGGCGACGATCAGGGAGCGGTTCGTGCCGCGTACGACGGCCGCGGAGAGCATCGTCATCTCGTCGAGGGTGACGGGCACGGTGGTCTCGTACCCCAGGTGGCAGTTGCCCGCCGAGTCGCCGACGAGCAGGACCGGGATGCCGGCCTCGTCGAAGACGGACGCGGTCATCGCGTCGTATGCGGTGAGCATCGGCCACTTCTCGCCGCGCTCCTTGGCGGTGGTGATGTCGCGGACGGTGATACGACGTGTGCCCTTGCCCCCGTACAGCGCCTTGCTGCTGTCGGACGTGCGGCCAGTGTCCTGGCCGGGCTTCTGGGCAGCCGAAAGCTGCGTCATTGCAACGGCTCCTTCTGTCATCTCGTGGCGCCCTGACGGCGTCCCCGGATCAGGTCCATGGTGGCACTTCGTGCCGCCCGACGGCTAGACGGGGCGCCTCCGGACGTCGTAACCCGTGCGCCGCTCCTTCCCCACCGCCGTCAGGAGCCTCGCAGTCCCACCGTTCCGTAAGGCCTGCGTAAAGTCTTTCCAATACGAGACGGTCTCGTATTGAATTGAATCTAGGCTCACCTCCATGACCTCTCCTGCCGTCCCGGGCCCCCGGATACCGGAAGCCGTCCACCGGCGCCGCTGGGTGATCCTGGCCGTCCTCATGCTGAGCCTGCTCATCGTGGTGCTCGACAACTCGATCCTGAACGTCGCCATCAAGACCATCTCCACCCCGGCGCCCACCGGCCTCGGCGCCACGCAGGGTGAGCTCGAGTGGGCCATCAACGCCTACACGCTGGTCTTCGCCGGCCTGCTGTTCACCGCCGGCCTGCTGGGCGACCGGCTCGGCCGCAAGAAGGTCCTGCTCGCCGGTCTGGCCGTCTTCGGCATCGCCTCGGCGCTGGCCGCCCAGTCCGCGTCGCCGGAGCAGCTCATCACTTTCCGCGCCGTGATGGGTCTCGGCGCCGCCTTCGTGATGCCCGCCACGCTGGCCGTCCTCATGAACGTCTTCGAGCGCGACGAGCAGCCGAAGGCCATCGGTATCTGGGCGGGCGGCGTCGGTCTCGCCATCGCCATCGGCCCCATCACCGGCGGCGTGCTCCTGGACCACTTCTGGTGGGGCTCGGTCTTCCTGATCAACGTGCCGATCGTGATCCTCGCGCTCGGGCTGATGCTGTGGCTGGTGCCCGACTCCCGCGACCCGAACCCGGGCCGCATCGACCCCGTCGGTGTCGTGCTCTCCGTCATCGGGCTCGTCCTGCTCGTGTACGGCATCATCAAGGGCGGCCAGCTCGCCGACTTCACCGACCCCGCCGTGCTGTCGACCATCGCCGCCGGTGTCGTCGTGCTCGTCGCCTTCGTCGTCTTCGAGAAGCGCAGCGACCACCCGTCCATCGACGTCACGTACTTCAGGAACAAGGTCTTCTCGGCCGCGATCGCCGCCATCGCGCTGGTCTTCTTCTCGCTGATGGGTGTGACCTTCTTCTCGGTCTTCTACACCCAGAGCGTGCGCGGCTACTCGCCGCTGCAGACGGGCCTGTTGATGCTGCCGCTCGCCGCCGCCCAGATGATCTTCGCGCCGCGCGCCCGGCTGCTCGTCGACCGCTTCGGCAACAAGGCCACGACCACGGCCGGCCTGCTGATCTGCGCCGCGATGCTCGCCGCGTTCGCCACGCTGGAGGCGGACACGCCGATCTGGATCCTCGAGGTGATCTTCTTCCTCATGGGCACCGGCATGGCGCACATCATGACCCCGGTGAGCGTCGTCATCATGCAGGCCCTGCCCCGCGAGAAGGCCGGCTCCGCCTCCGCGCTCAGCAACACCTTCCGCCAGGTCGGCGGCGCCCTCGGCATCGCCGTCCTCGGCTCCGTGCTGTCGACGGCGTACCGCACCAGCATCGAGGACAAGCTCGGCATGCTGCCCGCCGGCGTCCGCCACACCGCGGGCGAGTCCATCGAGGCCACGCTCGGCGTCGCCGCGAAGCTCGGCCCCCAGGGCAAGGCCTTGATCGCCCCGGCCAACGACGCGTTCCTGCACGCCATGCACGTCACGGCCCTGTGCGGGGCGGGCGTTGCGCTGATCGGTGCGATGGTGGTGTTCCTCTTCCTGCCCGGGCGCGCCCCGGCGGAGCAGAAGGAGGAGGAGAACGAGCTGGTGGCCGCAGAGAACTGACGCCGGGTCGGGTGCTCCCCCATTGCCTTAAGGGCATGGGAGGTACCCCCTCTGCCGGCGCACCCGACTTCCTGTACCCGGCCCGGGTACAGGGAGAATCGGGGGAGCGGCGAAAGCGAGACGGAAGGGCGGACCACAGGTGGACCTCGCGGAACGGCACGAGCAGCGGCGGGGCCGCCCCCGCAGCGAAGCGGTGGAGCGCGCCATCATCGACGGTGTCGTCGCACTCGTGGAGCAAGGCGTGCCGCTCTCCGAGGTTTCCATCGAACGGGTGGCACGCACCGCCGGCGTCGGCAAGGCCACCATCTACCGCCGCTGGAGCGGCAGGGAGGAACTCTTCTGCGACGTACTGCGCGCAGTGGAGCCCGAAGACCCCCAGCTCACCGGCGCATCGATGCGCGACGACCTGATCGCCCTCCTGGAGTCGATGCGCCTCCGCGGCCTCGCGAACCGGTCGTCCGCGCTGCTGCACAACGTGTTCGCCCAGATGAAGAGCCAGCCGAAAGTCTGGGCGGCCTACCACGCCACGGTGATAGAGCCACGGCGCAGGCTCACTCTCGAGGTGCTGCGCCGGGGCGTGGAGAACGGAGAGATCCGCGGCGACATCGACCTCGAGCTCGTCAACGACCTGTTCACGGGCCCGATGCTCGTACGGTCCGTGATGCGGCCCGACGCCGAGCTGGAGGCGGAACTGCCGGAGCGGATCGTCGACAGCGTGCTGCGGGGGCTGCGCCCGTGACGTGGGCCGGGGACCCCGTGTGAACGTACGTGAGTGAATGTGAGCGTTTCGTCACAGAGAGCGGTTACGGTCCGTGCATCCGGAACCCCGGAAGCAGACTTGTTCGTCATCGCGCCCGTACGGCCGTCGGTGACGGCAGGGAACGACTCCGTTCATCGCCTAGGGTTTTGAGGCGGGGGACGGTGTGCACGGCAGGCAGTGAGGCGACGGTATGGCGCAGGCGTACATGACGGAGACGGGTAACGGCGGCTCGGGGCCCGAGCGCCAGGGGTCCCGGCTTCGGCGCCTGGTGGACCGCTGGCGGGGCGACCGCGGTATCTGGCGGCGCGGCCTCGTCCTCGCCGCGGTCGCGGTCGTCGTCGCGCTGGTGATGCTCTTTCACGCGCAGATCCCGAACACGTTCGGCAACCTCGGCAGCCTCACGGAGACGTTCCTGCCCTGGCTCGGCCTTCTCGTGCCGCTGCTGCTGGTCCTGGCGCTGGTCCGCCGCTCGGCCACCGCGCTGATCGCCCTGCTGGTGCCGGCGGTCGTCTGGCTCAACCTGTTCGGCGGGCTGCTCACCGACAAGGCCGGCACCGGCGGCAACCTGACCGTCGCCACCCACAACGTCAACGCCGAGAACGCCGACCCGTCCGGCACCGCCCGCGATGTCGCCGCCTCCGGGGCGGACGTCGTGGCGCTCGAGGAGCTGACCACGTCCGCGGTGCCGGTCTACGAGAAGGCGCTGGCGGGGACGTACCCCTACCACGCCGTCGGCGGCACTGTCGGGCTGTGGAGCAAGTACCCGCTGAGCGACACCGAGCCGGTCGACATCAAGCTGGGCTGGACGCGGGCCCTCCGGACGACGGTCACCACCCCGGAGGGGAAGGTCGGCGTCTACGTCGCCCATCTGCCCTCCGTACGCGTCAAGGCCGACGCCGGGTTCACCGCCAGCCAGCGCGACAAGAGCGCCGACGCGCTGGGCGAGGCCATCGCCGACGAGAAGCTGAAGCGGGTCGTCCTGCTCGGCGACCTCAACGGCACGATGAACGACCGCGCGCTGCGGGCGGTCACCTCGCAGATGCGCTCCACGCAGGGCGCTGCGGGCAACGGCATGGGCTTCAGCTGGCCGGCGTCGTTCCCGATGGCCCGGATCGACCAGATCATGGTGAAGGGCGTGGAACCGATGTCGTCGTGGTCCCTGCCGGAGACGGGCAGCGACCATCTCCCGATCGCCGCGAGGGTCAAGCTCTGACAGGGCCCCTGCTTCGACCCGGGACGGGATCCGTCCCGGGCCTGCTTTCGCGCGGCCGCCTCGACGCAACCCCCACTTAACCCCGCGGAATACTGAGCCTGAGAGACTTTGTTCCGTACTTGAACATACGAAAGTCCCTCCCGCTCTGTGAAAGGCCCGCATCTCTCATGCCCCTGGCCCTGCTCGCCCTCGCCGTGGGCGCCTTCGGCATCGGCACCACCGAGTTCGTGATGATGGGCCTGCTGCCCAACGTCGCGGACGACCTGCACATATCCATCCCCACCGCCGGCCACCTGGTCTCCGCGTACGCGCTCGGCGTCGTCATCGGCGCCCCGCTGCTCGCCGCGGTCACCGCCCGGCTGCCCCGCCGGCACGTTCTCATCGGCCTGATGGTGCTCTTCGTCGCGGGCAACGCGCTGTCCGCGGCCGCACCTGACTACCACTGGCTGGTCGCCGCGCGCTTCGTCAGCGGGCTGCCGCACGGCGCGTTCTTCGGTGTCGGCGCGGTCGTCGCCACCGGTCTGGCCGCCCCCGAGCGCAAGGCCCGCTCGGTGTCGCTGATGTTCCTCGGCCTGACCGTCGCCAACATCGCGGGCGTACCGGTCGCCACGCTCATGGGCCAGCACTTCGGGTGGCGCGCCACGTTCCTCGCGGTCAGCGCGATCGGGATCGCGGCCGTCGCGGCCCTCGCCCTGCTCGTCCCCGCGGACCGCGGCCACGCCGAGCGCACCGGCCTGCGCCGCGAACTCGGCGCACTCCGCTCGCTCCCGGTCTGGCTGGCGCTCGGCACGACCGTCGCGGGCTTCGGTGCGCTCTTCGCCGCGTACAGCTACATCACGCCGATGCTCACCGGCACCGCCGGATACTCCGAGTCCAGCGTGACGCTGCTCCTCGCCCTATTCGGCGTGGGCTCCACGGCCGGCAACCTGCTCGGCGGGCGGCTCGCCGACCATTCGCTGCGGCGCACGCTCTTCGTCGGACTCACGTCGCTCACGGTCGTGCTCGCGCTCTTCCCCGTCCTCATGCGCACCGAGTGGAGTGCGGCACTGGCCGTGATTCTGCTCGGTTTGGCGGCCTTCGTCACCGGGTCTCCGCTGAACATGATGGTGATGGAGAAGGCCGCGGCGGCGCCGTCGCTCGCGTCCTCGGCGAACCAGGCCGCGTTCAATCTCGCCAATGCGGGTGGGGCGTGGATCGGCGGTGTCGCCCTCGCCGCGGGCTTCGGGCTCACCTCGCCGGCGGTTGCCGGGGCGGGGCTCGCGGTGCTGGGCCTTGGCGTCGCGGCGATCGCGTACGCGGTGGACCGGCGCCGCGCGCCCGCTTCCACGGGCCGACTGGTGGCGGCCCATGTCCCGCAGCCGCAGGAGGCGGCGCGCCGCTGAGTGTGCCCCACCGGCACCGGGCACAGGTACGACGCGATGGCACCCGCCGTCGTGGGTTGTGCCCACCCTCCCCCAGCTACCGCTGGGAGGTGCCCCCAGCCCTGCGGAACGCCTGCCCACAACGGTAGGGGACGGCCTGTAGGCGTCCTACTGCCGTGGCCCCGCCCCCAAGACGCAGGGGCGCACGGTTGTGCCCTTGTCCGCTGATAACCAGCGGGCAAGGGCACAACCACCCCGCGTACCCGAGGCGTCAGCCGGATTCGCGCCAGCGGTTCGTGATCGGCAGCCGCCGGTCCTTCCCGAACCCCTTCGCGGAGATCTTCGTCCCCGGCGGGTACTGCCGCCGCTTGTACTCCGCCGTGTCCACCAGCCGCAGCGTCCTCGTGACCAGCTCCGGGTCGAACCCGGCCGCCACGATGGCGTCCGCGCCCTGGTCGCGGTCCACGTACAGATCGAGGATGGCGTCCAGCACCGGGTAGTCCGGCAGGGAGTCCGTGTCGACCTGGCCGGGCCGCAGCTCCGCGCTCGGCGGCTTGGTGATCGAGTTCTCAGGGATCGGCGGCGTCTGGCCGCGCTCGGCAGCGGCCCGGTTGCGCCACTCGGCCAGCCGGAAGATGGACGTCTTGTAGACGTCCTTGATGGGCCCGTACGCGCCCACCGAGTCCCCGTAGAGCGTCGAATAGCCCACGGCCAGCTCGGACTTGTTGCCCGGCGCGAGCACGATGTGGCCCTCCTGGTTGGAGATCGCCATCAGCATCGTGCCGCGCAGCCGCGACTGGAGGTTCTCCTCGGCGAGCCCGGTAAGCCCCAGCTCAAGCATGTACGCATCGAACATCGACTCGATCGGCACGGTGCGGAAGTGCAGCCCGGTGCGGCGCGCCAGCTCGGCCGCGTCGCCCTTGGAGTGGTCCGAGGAGTACTTCGACGGCATCGAGACGCCGTACACGTTGTCCGCGCCCAGCGCGTCGCACGCGATGGCGGCGGTGAGCGCCGAGTCGATGCCGCCGGAGAGCCCGATCAGCACGCTCTTGAAGCCGTTCTTCGCGACGTACGCGCGCAGGCCCACGACCAGCGCCGAGTAGACCTCCTCGTCGTCGTCGAGCCGGTCCGCGTAGCCGCCGGCGAGCTGCGGCTCGTACGCGGGAAGGGGCTCGGACGAGATCGTCAGGTGGTCGATGCGCAGCCCGTCGTCGACGACGCCGGACGGCTGCTCGGGGCTCGCGGCCGGCAGATCGAGGTCGAGGACGACGCACCCCTCGGCGAACTGGGGCGCACGGGCCACGACCTCGCCGTCCGCGTCGACCACGATCGAGTCGCCGTCGAAGACCAGCTCGTCCTGGCCGCCGATCATCGCCAGGTAGGCCGTGGTGCAGCCGGCCTCCTGGGCGCGCTTGCGCACCAGCTCAAGCCGCGTGTCGTCCTTGTTCTGCTCGTACGGCGAGGCGTTGATGGAGATCAGCAGCCCTGCCCCGGCGCTGCGCGTTGCCGGGACGCGGCCGCCCTCCTGCCACAGGTCCTCGCAGATGGCGAGGGCGACGTCGACGCCGTGCACTCGTACGACCGGCATGGTGTCACCGGGCACGAAGTAGCGGAACTCGTCGAAGACGCCGTAGTTCGGAAGGTGGTGCTTGGCGAAGGTGAGCGCGACCCGGCCGCCGTGCAGCACGGCGGCGGCGTTCTGCGGGGCGCCGGCCGGCTGTCCGTACTTCGGCTGGGCGGACTCGCTGCGGTCGAGATAGCCGACGATCACCGGCAGCTCCCCGAAACCCTCGTCGGCGAGGCGCGCGGCGAGAGCCCGCAGCGCGCTCCGGGAGGCCTCGACGAACGACGGGCGCAGGGCCAGGTCCTCGACGGGGTAGCCGGTCAGCGCCATCTCGGGGAACGCGACGAGATGCGCCCCCTGCTCGGCGGAGTGCCGGGTCCAGCGGACGATCGACTCGGCGTTCCCGGCGAGATCGCCGACGGTCGAGTCGATCTGATTCAGGGCGAGGCGAAGTTGAGGCACGGGGCCAGTGTAATCGTCAGAGCGACACGATGTAGGGGCGCCGGGTGTGGGGCGCCCCACTGCCGGGGCTCACGGTCGGGGCGCTGCCGAGGGGCGCCCCGAACACGCATCGGCGAGGTGGCGCTGCCGTCACTTGAGGTAGGCGAGGTTGGTCATCATGCCGGACTCGGAGTGGTACTGGTTGTGGCAGTGGAGCATCCACAGGCCCGGATTGTCCGCGTCGAAGTCCAGCACCAGCTTGCGGTGCGGCAGCACCGGGGCCGTGTCCTTGCGCGGTCCGACCGAGTCCAAGCCCGTCACGGCGAACGTGTGACCGTGCAGATGGATCGGGTGCCACATGTCGGTGGCGTTGATGACCGTGAGCCGGACCCGCTCGCCGAAGCGGATCGGGCGGCGCTCGGTCGTGCGGTAGGTGGTGTGGTCGAAGGCCCAGTTGAAGTCCCGCATGTTCCCGGTCAGCCGAAGGCGCAGCTCGCGGTCCGGTTCACGCCGGGAGAGGGCCACGGACTCGTCCGGCACCAGGCGTCTGGCCGGCACCAGCTTCCCGTCCAGCTCCGAGGGGTACACGCCGTACTTCGGAGCGGTCCCGCCGCCGGTGCGCAGGATGGCCAGCGCCGCGTCCTTCTTGCCCTCGGCGAGTGCGACCAGCGGGAACACCCCGTCCTTGGCGGTGATGCACACGTCGTACCGCTCGGCCATGCCGATCAGCAGCGCGTCCGTCCTCGTATGCCGGACCGGGTAGCCGTCCGTGTGGGTCACGGTCATCTCGTGGCCGCCGAGGGACACCCGGAAGGCGGTCTCTCCTCCGGCGTTGATGATCCGCAGCCGGATGCGGTCGCCAGGGCGCGCCCGGAACTCCGAAGGCGCCGTCGGCAGGCGTCCGTTGATCAGGTAGTAGGGGTACTTCACGGCGCCGCCCATGCCCTTCAGCAGCCTGCTGTGGCTGCCTTTGAGGATGCGGGAGGGCCCGGTGGACTTCTTGCCGTCCGCGGCCCCATGGCCGGAGTGGTCGTCGCCATCCTCCTCGCCCATGTCCATGCCGCCCATGCCGCCACCCAACTCGGCGAGCACAGCGTCCGGCGTGGAGCCGTCCACGCCGTCCAGCCAGTCGTCCAGGACGACGACCCACTCCTTGTCGTAGGACAACGGTTCCTTGGGGTCCTCCACGATCAGCGGCGCGTACAGGCCCCGGTCCAGTTGCATGCCCGAGTGCGAGTGCAGCCAGTACGTGCCCGGGTGCTCGACCGCGAAGTGGTAAGTGAAGTCCTCACCAGGCTTGATGGGGCGCTGGGTGAGGTCCGGGACGCCGTCCATGTCGCAACGTAGGCGAATGCCGTGCGAGTGCAGCGTCGTCGAAACGGGCAGGTGGTTGGCGAGGGAGATCTGAAGGATGTCGCCGGCGGTGACCCGGACCTCCTTGCCTGGCAGCGCGTCGCCGTACGCCCACGACCTGACCGTTCGGCCGCCCAGGTCGATGGGGGTCGGGGTGGCCGTGAGGTCGTACTTGCGAACGGGGCCGGATCCGCGCTTCTTCTCGACAGCGAGGACCTGGGGACCGCTCGGATCCACGAATCCCTTCGGTCCCTTGGGAACGAAGGGCTCTTTGGCCTGTCCGCCGGGGCCAAGGCCGCTGCTGCCGGAACGGGAGTGCGAGCCGGTGTGGGAGTCCGAGCCGGAGCAGGCGCCCAGGATGACCGAGCCGGCGACCGCGATCGAGGCACCGAGCACGGTGCGCCGCGTGTGTGTACGC
Organism: Streptomyces sp. NPDC002896; assembly: GCF_040295225.1. Lineage (NCBI taxonomy): Bacteria > Bacillati > Actinomycetota > Actinomycetes > Kitasatosporales > Streptomycetaceae > Streptomyces > Streptomyces sp. NPDC002896. Next base: position 186,014 of record NZ_JBEOVA010000012.1, read on the forward strand.
ATGACTGAATAACACCTATTCGTGGGGGTGCGTATGAGGTGCCTGTGAGCAGTGGAGGACCGGCGCGTCTGCTGCTTCCCCTGCATCGGACGGGTACGGCGAAGCAGCCGGTACACCGGCCTGGATGCGCAGCACCGACAGACGGGAGACGAGGGCCCGGCGTGGGGAGCGGTTCAGGCCGCGGCGTGGGTGGCAGCCACGCGCCCGGAGCCGCCTGGAAGAGCAGGCCCGGAGAGGGGTCGCGGCGCCCCGGCCGTCAGCAGCAGGAGCGTGACGCTCCCGGAGTGGCCGTGCATATGGAGAGGGGGGCTCTGCCCGGGACCATGAAGGCGGGCACGCGCGCGTGGCCTCGCGTACCGTTGCCCCCGCCCACCCTCACGTGCGCCAGCGCACGGTCCGGCGTATGCGTCGTCGAGCGGCCGCGGCGTCCGGAGAGACCGCCTGGCAATGCGTCAGACGGCAGCAGCCACGGCAGCAGCCGCTCGGCTGCTGCCGCACGCGCGCGTGGCGCACTGCTCCCGGTCGTCATGAGCCGCACACTATCTCCGCCCCGCGGCCACGGCCCGTCGGCCTACGCCGACCGGGGCTGATCTTGACCCACGGTGCACCCGGACAGCACGGCGCCCGCCCCCGAGGCGGGGACGGGCGCCGGTGAGCGCCGGCCGGGAGCCGGGCAGCGCGGGTCAGTAGCCGTACGAGTACACGTAGCCGGGCGCCGGAGTGCCCACCCCCGTGACGTCGTCATAGCCGCGTACGGCAGTGAGCGAGCTGTCCTTGCCGAGGCTGCGCACCGACGTGAGGAGCCCGTCGGCCGCGTCGAAGGAGTTGGCGAAGTCGACGCGGGCCACCGCGAGGTCGTGTCCCGTGGGGCGGTCGGTCACGTCGTGGTAGGCCGCCGAGCCGTAGCGGGCGTAGATCGCCGGGTTGGCGAACCCGATCGGCCCGCCGCCGTGCGCCTGCTGCGCAAGCGCCTGCACGCCCGCGATCACCGGAGCGGCCAGCGAGGTGCCGCCGATGCGGTACTCGTCGTACTTCAGCGAGCCGTCCGGGAACGTCTGCGTCTGGCCGACCAGGAAGCCCGTGTTGGGGTCGGCGACCGCCGCGATGTCCGGGACGGTCCGCATCCGGGCCGCCCCGTTCGCCTTGGCGAGCGAGTCCGGCACGACTCCGCGCTGGTAGAACGGCTGGTGCACGGTCCGGCTGGTGCCGCCGCCCGCGCCCGAGGTGAACGCGCCGGGGAAGTCCGTCCAGCTCTTGCCGTCCGCGGACAGCATGGCCTTGTCGGTGCCCCAGCCGGTCTCCCACTGGTACGTGTCGCCCTTGCCGACGGCCAGCGAGGTGCCGCCGACCGCCGTCACCCACGCCGAGTTCGCGGGCACGTCGACCTGCTTGGTGCCGGTGTTCGCGACCTCGTCGCCGTTGTCGCCGGACGAGAAGTAGAAGCCGATGCCCTCGACTGCGCCGAACTTGAAGATCTGGTCGTAGGCGGCGGCGAGGGACGGAGTCTGGTTGGCCTCGATGTCGCCCCAGGAGTTGGAGACGATGTCCGCCAGGTGCCCGTCGACGATCTTGCCGAGGGAGTCCAGGAGGTCGTCGTCGTAGCAGGACGACGCACCGACGTAGGTGATGTCGGCGGCGGGCGCGACCGCGTGCACGGCCTCGACGTCGAGGGTCTCCTCGCCGTACCAGCCGGCCGCCCCGCACTCCTCCGTGCGCGTGTACTGACCGGGCAGCACCTGCGTCAGCTGCCCGCTGCGGTAGGCGGTGTCGCCGTTGCGAGCGGCGTAGGTGGCCGCGTCCGAGGCGATCGTCGGCGAGGCGTACGCGTCGGTGATGGCGACCTTCACGCCCTTGCCGCTCAGCTTGCCCGCCCCGTACGCGGCGCGCAGCTGCTTGCCGGTGTAGCCCTTCACGGCGTACGGGATCTTCGTCCCGTAGGCCTCGGGCAGGCTGCTCGCGATGTTCGACCCGTAGTAGCTGGAGAACGGGCCGGAGTTGTGGAACACCGCGTCCGGCGGCGGCAGTTCGTCGTCGTGACTCGCCTTGTGCGGGGCATTGTCCAGGCCGGTGACGGTCAGCACCGCGCCGTTCAACGAGGCCGGGGCGGAGGCGGTGGCCTCGGGTGCCCGGTAGGTCTTGCTGCCCTTGCTGAAGGTGTGCAGCTGGGTGCCGAACGCCTTCTCTGCGGCGGCGACGTCACCGGTGACGGAGACGTAGTGGCGGCTGGTGCCGGTGACCGTCAGACCGGCCGACTTCAGCCAGGACGTGACCTCGGCGACCTGCTGCTTCGTCGCGCCGAAGCGCTGCTGTGCCTGACTGGTCGTCAGATACTTCCCGTACGAGGCCGACTGCGGGTCGGACACGGCCTTGGCGTACGAGGCCAGGCCCGCCGCGTCGCGCCCGGCGAGATAGACGCGGGCGCTGACCTTGCTGCTGTCCTTTGCGGCACCCTGGTCGGCCTTGGCGGTGGCCCACAGCGGCTTGGTGCCCTGGATGGCGTCCCTGGCGCCCGGGTTGGTCTCGGCCTGGGCGGCCGGTATGCCGAGTGCGAGGGCACCGGCGAGCAGGGGCAGTGTCGCTGCCATGCTCAGCCCGGCGCGCACTGCGGCGCGGTTGGATCTCATGAAACCCCCTGCGATGCGGTTCGTCGCGTGTCGCGTTGGTGACCCGTGTGCCAGATGAGAGACACACGTGCTGGATCACTCTTGCGATGAACCGTTCATGCCAGGGGAATGGAACAGGCATGGAAAGGCATGGAAGGACCAAGAAGCCCCCAAGAGGCGCTGCGGAAAGGGGCTTTGGCGGAGATTGGGGGTGTTCCGGAAGAGCTTCGCGTCGCTGAGGGTCGCGGCTTCCCGCCCGCCAAGCCGCGGCTTCGCGCCCTGAGGATCGCGGCTTCGCGGCGCTCAGGACCGAGGGTTCCCGCCCCTCAGGACCGCGGCTTCGCCCCCCGCTCCTTCAGCATGTCCGTCATCAGGTCGATCTCCGACCGCTGCGCCTCGACCATGCCCCGCGCAAGCCGCTCCTCCACGCCGACCGTGCACTTCTCCACACAGCCCTCGGCCATGTGGATGCCCCCCTTGTGATGGTCGATCATCAGCTGGAGGTAGAACACCTCGGCCTGTCTGCCGTTGAGCGTGCCGAGTCTCTTCAGCTCGGAGTCGGTCGCCATGCCCGGCATCAGCGCTCCGTCCTCGCCCGACGCCATGTCACCCATGCCCATCCAGGTCATCGGAGGGTCGGCAGAGACCTTCGGCAGCTCCCACAGGTCCAGCCAGCCAAGGAGCATGCCGCGCTGGTTGGCCTGCGTCTGCGAGATGTCGTACGCGAGCCGCCGCACCTCCTCGTCGTCGGTGCGGTCGCGCACGATGTACGACATCTCAACGGCCTGCTGGTGGTGGACGGCCATGTCCCGGGCGAAGCCCGCGTCCGCGGAGTCCGCCGTCGGGATCGCGGGACCGGCGGGGTCCCCGTCGGCGACCGCGTAGGTGATGGCCCCGCCCGCGAGGAGCGCCGCCGCAGCGATGCCGGCGATCCAGCCCGCGCGTCTGCGCGGCCGCGTCGGCGTCGTCGTATCGGCCGGGCGCGCGGGCGTCGCCGGACGCGCCGCCGGGCTCACTGGGAGAGGCCGCCGGTGCAGGCGGCCCCCGGCTCGGGCGTCTGCTTGCCCTGGACGTACGTCTCGAAGAACGTGTCCACGTTCGGGTCGCTCGCACCCGTCACGGTGCGCTGCTTGCCCCAGGCGCTGAGCATGATCGGGTCCTTCTGGTCCTCGACCGGGCTCATCAGCGTGTACGGGGTCTTCCCGACCTTCTCCGCGAGCGCCTTCACATCGGCCTCGGAGGCCTTGCTGTTGTACGTCACCCAGACCGCGCCGTGCTCCAGCGAGTGGACGGCGTTCTCGTTCTTGACCGCTTTGGTGTAGACGTCGCCGTTGCAGTTCATCCACACCTGGTTGTGGTCGCCGCCCACCGGCGGTGTCATCGGGTAGTCCACGGCCGTGGCGACGTGGTTCTGGGACAGCTTTTCGCTCCAGGTCTTCATGCCGTCCTTGTCCGTCGTGAAGTGACCCGCGCTCTTGGAGTCGCCCGCCGTGCTGTCCTTGTCGTCGGACTGCGAGTTCACGAGGACGACACCGCCGACGACGAGACCGGCGACGACCACGACGCTGGCGGCGATGGTGAGCACGCGGTTGCGGCGTTCGCGGGCACGCTCGGTGCGCCGCATCTCCTCTATTCGTGCCTTGCGCGTCGCGGTGCTGCTGCTGTTGGCGGAACCCATGGGTCGAGTCCTTCAGGGGAAAGGGACGATCGGGCCCGCTGATCGTAAGGGGGCAGAACGGCGGCGTGGGTGGTCAGGGCACAGGAAAGGCCGGATCGATACGCAGCCGCATACGCCGACGAATAATTTGAACCGCAAATGCGCATTATCTACGCTGCCGGTATGCGACTGTTGCGATCCACCGACCTGGCGCTGCGCGTGCTGATGCGGCTCGCCGTGGCGGGCGACGCCACGCCCACGACCCGTGACGTCGCGGCCGACATGGACGTCCCCTACACGCACGCCGCGAAGGTCGTGGCCGAGCTCCAGCACCTGGGCCTGCTCGACGCCCGCCGCGGCCGGGGCGGCGGACTCGCGCTCACCGACAAGGGGCGCACGGCGTCGGTGGGCGCAGTGGTGCGCACCTTCGAGGGCGACGGGGACGTGGTCGACTGCGAGGGGGCCTCGCCGTGCCCACTGAACACCGGGTGCCGGCTCCGTGGCGCCCTCCGCCGGGCTCAGGAGGCGTTCTTCGCGTCGCTGGACCCGGTGACCGTGGCGGACATGGTCGCCGAGCCCACCGGGCCGCTTCTGCTGGAGATCTCCCGGGCTTCCTAGCCCTGCGCCAGCCAGAGGTCCGGCCCGAACACCTCGTAGTGGATGTCGGCCGGCGCCACGCCCCGTGCGATCAGCTGACTCCTCACGGCCCGCATGAAGGGCAGCGGACCGCACAGGTACGCGCGCGTGCCCGACGCGATCGGCAGGGACGTGAGATCGACCAGCCCCGCGCGGGCGCCCGCCGGGGCGTCCTCCTCGTACCAGAAGTGCACGGCCGCGTCCGGCAGCTTGCCCGCGTACGCCTCGTGGTCGGCGCGCAGGGCATGGTCGGCGGGGGAGCGGTCGCCGTGCACGACGGTGACCGGGGCTCGGTGCCCGGTGTCCGCGAGCTGCGCCAGCATCGCGATCATCGGGGTCACACCGATGCCCGCGGAGGCGAGGAGCAGGGGCGTGTCGGCGTCGTCGTCGATGACGAGATCGCCGTACGGGTCGGAGAGCTCCAGGGCGCTGCCCTCGTGCACGCGCGCGTGGAGGTGGTTCGAGACCTCACCCTCCGGTGTCGCGCCGTCGTACACCCGCTTCACGCTGATCTGCCGCACCGTCGAGCCGGGCGCCCCGGAGAGGCTGTACTGCCGTATCTGGCGGGCGCCGTCCGGAAGTGCGACGCGTACGGACACGTACTGACCCGCGCGGAACTCGGCCACCGGCCCACCGTCGAGGGGTCGCAGCCGGAAGGTGGTGACGTCGGCGGTCTCCGCGACCCGCTCGACGACCTCCCACGCCCGCCACGCATGCCCTCCACGCTCCTCGTACAGCCGCTTCTCGATCGCGGTCAGCGCGTTCGCCATCAGCCAGTAGACCTCGTCCCAGGCGGCCGCGACCTCGGGCGTCACGGCGTCGCCCAGGACGTCGGCGATCGCGGCGAAGAGGTGCTCGTGGACGACCTCGTACTGCTCGGGGGCGATGCCCAGGGATGCGTGCTTGTGCGCGATACGGCTCAGCATGGCGTCGGGCCGCTGGTCCGGGTGGGCCACGAGGTGGGTGGCGAAGGCGGCGACGGAGCCCGCGAGGGCCTGGCGCTGGGTGCCGGCGGCCTGGTTGCCGCGGTTGAAGAGGTCGCGCAGCAGCTCGGGGTGGGCGGCGAACAACCCGGCGTAGAAGCGTTCGGTGATCTCGTCGAGCGATGCGCCGACGGCGGGGAGAGTGGCGTGGACGGTGGCGGCGGACTGCTCGGACAGCATCGGGGCTCCTCAGGTTCGGGCCGGGCCGCGGGATGGGCGGATTGCGCCCTTCGCGGCTGGGCGGCACGCTATTAAAACTTGCATCTGAGATGCAAATTAAGTGCCGTGAGGAGAGACCGAGCGGGCGGCCATTACGGATGTCGGTGCGAGCAGGCAAGATGGGCGGCAGAGCCGTACGCCTGCCGTACGCGAGGCGTTCAGACGGAGGTCGGCCGACCGATCAAGGTCCGCAACGCACGTGAAATGGTGTTGTGGTGGGATGCTCATGTGCCCTGGTGTCCCCGAGCGCGGGAGCAGGCGGTCTGACCAGCAAGGATGGGTGGAAGCGGAAGATGGACAAGCAGCAGGAATTCGTGCTCCGGACCCTGGAGGAGCGCGACATCCGGTTCGTACGCCTGTGGTTCACGGATGTGCTGGGCTTCCTGAAGTCGGTGGCCGTGGCGCCTGCCGAGCTGGAGGGTGCCTTCGACGAGGGCATCGGCTTCGACGGCTCCGCGATCGAGGGCTTCGCCCGTGTCTACGAGTCGGACATGATCGCCAAGCCCGACCCCTCGACCTTCCAGGTCCTGCCGTGGCGCGCTGAGGCCCCGGGCACCGCCCGTATGTTCTGCGACATCCTCATGCCGGACGGCTCCCCGTCCTTCGCAGACCCGCGCTATGTACTGAAGAGGGCCCTGGCCAAGGCCTCCGACCTGGGGTTCACCTTCTACACCCACCCCGAGATCGAGTTCTTCCTGCTGAAGGACAGGCCGCTGGACGGCTCGCGCCCGACGCCGGCCGACAACTCGGGGTACTTCGACCACACCCCGCAGAACGTGGGCATGGACTTCCGCCGCCAGGCGATCACGATGCTCGAGTCGATGGGCATCTCGGTCGAGTTCTCCCACCACGAGGGCGCGCCGGGCCAGCAGGAGATCGACCTGCGGTACGCGGACGCGCTGTCCACGGCCGACAACATCATGACGTTCCGCCTGGTCATGAAGCAGGTCGCGCTGGAGCAGGGCGTGCAGGCGACCTTCATGCCCAAGCCCTTCAGCGAGCACCCGGGCTCCGGCATGCACACGCACCTGTCGCTCTTCGAGGGCGACCGGAACGCGTTCTACGAGTCGGGCTCCGAGTACCAGCTCTCCAAGGTCGGCCGCTCCTTCATCGCGGGCCTGCTGCGGCACGCGGGGGAGACCTCCGCGGTCACCAACCAGTGGGTCAACTCCTACAAGCGCATCTGGGGCGGCTCGGAGCGCACCGCGGGCGCCGGCGGCGAGGCCCCCTCGTACATCTGCTGGGGCCACAACAACCGCTCGGCACTCGTCCGCGTCCCGATGTACAAGCCTGGCAAGACCGGCTCGGCCCGCATCGAGGTCCGCTCCCTGGACTCCGGCACCAACCCGTACCTGGCGTACGCGGTGCTCCTCGCGGCCGGCCTCAAGGGCATCGAGGAGGGCTACGAGCTCCCCGCGGGCGCCGAGGACGACGTGTGGGCCCTGTCCAACTCCGAGCGCCGCGCACTGGGCATCGAGCCCCTGCCGCAGAACCTCGGCGAGGCGCTCACGCTGATGGAGCGCAGCGACCTGGTCGCCGAGACGCTCGGCGAGCACGTCTTCGACTTCTTCCTCCGCAACAAGAAGCAGGAGTGGGAGGAGTACCGCAGCGAGGTCACGGCGTTCGAGCTGCGGAAGAACCTGCCGGTGCTGTAAGCACAGGTCAGCGCGGGCATCCCGCCAGTACGGCACGCAGGGCCGACGGTCACGGACCGTCGGCCCTGCGGCATCTCACCGCCCCTGGGCCGTCTCCGGGCCGCTCGGCGCCGCCCCGATTCACGGCATGTCCGACGAGTCCCACGGGTACCATCTGCCGGGCTCGAGGCAGGACGACGACGGGGGAGCATGGTCGTGAGCGCGTACGGAGGAGGCGGGTACTGGAATCCGCCGAACGGCACCGGGGGGCAGCCGCCGGGCCCCAGCCCCGCTCCGCAGCCGTACCCCGGCCCTGTAGGCCCCTTTGCCCCGTCGCACGTTCCGCCACAGGGACATCCCGGCCCGCCCGGGCCGTGGCAGCAGGGGTGGGGCCACCCGCCGAACCGCTACGGCGGCCTACTGCCTCCAGCTGCTCCGCCCCCACCTCCGCCGACGCGTATGCGGCGCATCCTGCGGTGCGTCTACAACCCGTTCCACGCCGCCCAGAGAGTCTTCCGGCCCTCCCGCCCGGACCTCGTCGAAGACACCACGGTGCGCAAACTCCAGCTGTGGCGGACGGCTCTCGGCGTCGTCGCCTGGGGCTTGCTGACGTACACGTACAGCACGATCAGTGACGCCGGAGCTGCCGCCTCGGACCGGTTCAACCAGAGCTGGATCAGTGTTCTCGTCCTGATCTGCACTTTCCCCGTGGTGGTCGGCGTCTTCGTGACCTCCGCCCGGGGACAGCTGCGGCGCCTCTATCTGCGGCGCGCCCTGCGGCCCCTCGGGGCGATAGTGGCCCTGATGGCTTCGATGTCCACCTTCCCCCTCGCCATGGCCCCGGAGTCACAAGGTGTCCGGGACTTCATCGGCCTCCCCGGCAAGATCGCTCTCGGGATCGCGTGCTTCTGGTCGCTGGGGTTCGCCGTCTACGGAATCGGCCTCGCCCTTGTCCACGTCTTCCGGACCGCCGACATCCACGAACTGGTGCCTCCGGTTCTCGCCACCACCCTGGTGTGCGAGATGGCGATTCTGGACGTGGTCAACGGCGCCTACGCGCAGGTCCCCCCGCTCGCAAGGGCGGCATTCGTGCTGGGCGCCCCCGTATCCGTGACGGCCCTGTCGTGCTGGGAGATCTACCGGCTGCGCAGCCGCCACGGCTTGACCATGCGTCGGGCACTGCGCCCCGAATAGCCTCGCATCAGTCCCGGCCGGGTCCCACCCTCCGAGTGATCGCCGGGCCGTGCCGTCAGTGGAATCGCCAGCGGGTCTGGCTGAACGGTTCGCCCTTGCCGAATCCGAACACCGTACGCGGAGCGACCCGGAAGACCAGGGCGCGTCCCGGAGCGTGGTGGAAGCAGCCGTCCCGCACGTCGAAGTGCCAGACGCTGCCGTACTTGCTCTCCCAGGCCGCCGCGAGCTGCCGCAGCCGGGCGTCGTCGCTCACGCGGACGGCCTCGCCCTCGACCACCATGTCGAAGCCCGCGTTCCAGAGGTTGGTGCCCGTGGTCAGGGCCACCTGTGGGTTCTGCTCCAGGTTTCTGGCCTTGCGCTCCTCTGGACCGGTGCAGAAGTGCAGCGCGCCGTCGAGCCACACCGCGAGCAGCGGCGTGATGTGCGGGCGCCCGTCGGGACGTACGGTCGAAATCTAGAAAAGCTCCGCCGTCTCCAGAATCGCCGCAGCATCGGACCATGCTGCGGCCGTGGCTCCGGCATCGCTGTAGCGTGCGTCGAGCTCGGCGTGGGGTTCGTCGGGGGGTTCCTTCTGCGGCATGTTCCGGCCTCCTCCTCGATGGTGGCTGCCGAGTACAGACCGCGCATGCGGACGGAACCCATCGGTGCTCGCGACGGCGGCGCGGGGGGCGCCTACGGCCGCTTCAGCTCGAACCACACCGTCTTGCCCGTGGCGGTCCGCTCCGCGTCCCACAGGTCGGCGATGGCGGACAGCAGGACGAGCCCGTGGCCGTCCTCGTCCAGCAGGTCGCCGGTGACCCGGATGTACGGCAACTCCGGGCTGCTGTCCCGCACTTCGATCCGTACGGCATCGCCCCCGAGGCACCGGAGCGTGACCGTGGAGGACCGGTCCGGCACATGTCTCAGCACGTTGGACAGCAGCTCCGTCACACCCAGCTCGGCCGCGTCCGACAGTTCGGACAGCCCCCAGCGGTCCAGATGCGCTCGTACGATGCGCCGGACGTGCCGCAAGCTGTGCTCGCCGACGGACGGCAGGTGCAGGCGGTAGAAGTCGAGAGTCTCGATATCGCATTTCAATGGGCTCAGCCTCCGGCCTGACGGCAACGCTTGCTGTGGGAAGTGGTGCGGCCTGATGCGGCGATGACGCGGTTCAGGGACTGGCGGCTCAAGGCTTCCCATAGGCCGAACCGGCTCGGCCGTCAGGACCTGCTCAGGACCTGCCGCCTCGCCCGGAGCCCCTGGGGTGCGGTGCCTCACCGTGTACGCGGCGCGATCCCGCTGCATCGTTCGATACTCCGTACGCCGTGCGGTCCCCGAGTGCTGCGCGGTTCTCGCCGGTCGGCCGGCTGTCAGCCCGGCGTACGACTCCTGGGAGGCGGCCACTGCACGTCGGTTGCCCCGTCGTCGGCGGGGGCGAGAGGGACCTGAGCCACCACAGGCCGAAGTGCGACGGCGGAGGGCCGGAGGGCGGCGGAACCCGCGGCGGGAGGTCTCCCGGCGGAGAGCGGCATGTCGTCCAACGAACTTCCTCTTCATGGGGGGTGAATGCACTTGACGAGAACATGTCCGGCATTGCCGAAGAAACGTTTCGTCAGTCGCATGTTGGATTATCCGAAGCCCGTTGACCGTTCAACAAGAGTCACTTTTCGGCCATTGCGTGGATCACCACCTGGACGCCCGCAACGCGCAGGCGACGAGATGCCCCGCAGCGCACGGGCGCTTCCGCGCGCCGCTCCGGTTAGGCTCAAGTCGACGACCTTGATCGAACGGGAGACCGCGCGATGAACGTGCCGCAGGGGCGGAGGAGCAGTACCTTCACACGGTTGCTGCGGCACGGCTTCACCGACCCGTCCGCCGCCGAGCGGCTGCTCGACAGTGACGAACTGTCCCCCCTCCGCGCCGATCCGGTACTGCTGGACGCCCTCGGCGCGACCGCCGACCCCGATCAGGCGTTGCTCGGACTCGTCCGGCTGCTCGAGGCGCAGCCCGATCGCACGGCCCGGCGGGAGCTGCTCGACACGCTCATAGCGTCGAAGCCACTGCGCGACCGGCTGCTCGGGGTGCTCGGCGCCTCCGCGGCGCTCGGCGACCACCTGGCGCGGCATCCGCGGGACTGGCAGGCCCTCGTCATGTACGAGCCGGAGGATCTGCACCCGGGCGTCGAGGAGTTCGAGCGGGGGCTCGCCGGGGCCGTCGACCCCGTGTCGCTGCGCGTCGCCTACCGGCGCTGCCTGCTGTCGATCGCCGCGCGCGACGTGTGCGGGACGACCGACGTCGCGCAGACGGCGGCCGAGCTCGCGGACCTGGCGACGGCGACGCTGCGCGCCGCGCTCACCATCGCGCAGGCTGCGGCGCCCGAGGACGCGGCGCTGTGCCGGCTCGCCGTCGTCGCGATGGGCAAGTGCGGCGGCCACGAGCTCAACTACGTCTCCGACGTGGACGTGATCTTCGTGGGCGAGGCCGCCGAGGGTGCGGACGAGGGCAAGGCGCTGCAGGCCGCAACGCGCCTCGCCTCCCACCTCATGCGGATCTGCTCCGAGACGACCGTCGAGGGGACGATCTGGCCCGTCGACGCCAATCTGCGGCCCGAGGGCAGGAACGGGCCGCTCGTACGGACGCTCTCATCGCACCTCGCGTACTACCAGCGCTGGGCCAAGACCTGGGAGTTCCAGGCACTGCTCAAGGCGCGGCCGGTCGCCGGGGACCTCGAGCTCGGCGAGCAGTACGTCGCCACGCTCGCGCCGCTCGTCTGGCAGGCGGCCGAGCGCGAGAACTTCGTCCCCGACGTGCAGAAGATGCGGCGGCGGGTGGTCGCCAACATCCCGGCCGCCGAGATCGAGCGGGAGCTGAAGCTCGGTCCCGGCGGGCTGCGGGACGTCGAATTCGCCGTGCAGCTCCTGCAGTTGGTGCACGGACGGTCCGACACCAGCTTGCGCAGCGGCACGACGCTGGACGCGCTGAAGGCCCTGGCAGCGGGCGGGTACGTCGGCCGTGCCGACGCCGCGCAGCTCGACGAGGCGTACCGTTTCCTCCGCTCGATGGAGCACCGCATCCAGCTGTACCGGCTGCGCCGCACCCACCTCGTACCGGAGGACGAGGCCGATCTGCGGCGCATCGGCCGCTCACTGGGCCTGCGGACCGACCCCGTCGGCGAGCTGAACCGGGCCTGGCGGCGGCACAGCTCCGTCGTACGCCGCCTGCACGAGAAGCTCTTCTACCGGCCGCTGCTCGACGCGGTCGCCCAACTCGCCCCCGGTGAGACCAGGTTGAGTACCGACGCGGCGCGGGAGCGGCTGGTCGCCCTCGGCTACGCCGACCCGGCCGCCGCCCTGCGCCATCTGGAGGCCCTCGCATCCGGCGTGACGCGCAAGGCGGCCATCCAGCGCACGCTGCTGCCGGTGCTGCTCGGCTGGTTCGCGGACTCCGCCGACCCGGACGCGGGCCTGCTGGGCTTCCGCAAGGTGTCGGACGCGCTCGGCAAGACGCCCTGGTACCTGCGGCTGCTGCGCGACGAGGGCGCGGCCGCCCAGAACCTCGCGCGGGTGCTGTCCGCCGGGCGCCTCGCCCCCGACCTGCTGATGCGCGCACCCGAGGCCGTCGCCCTGCTCGGCGGCCCCAGCGGGCTCGAACCCCGCGACCGGGGCCATCTGGAGCAGGAGATCCTCGCCGCGGTCGGCCGGGCCGACGGCGGCGAGCAGGCGGTCACGGCGGCCCGCGGCGTACGGCGGCGCGAGCTGTTCCGCACCGCGGCCGCCGACATCGTCGCCTCGTACGGCACGGAGGAGAGCCCCGCCGAGGCCGACGCCGGCGCGCTGGTGGACCGGGTCGGGAACGCCGTCTCCGACCTCACGGCCGCGACGATCGCCGGTGCGCTGCGGGCCGTGGTGCGCGACGGCTGGGGGGACGAGCTCCCCACCCGCTTCGCCGTCATCGGCATGGGCCGCTTCGGCGGGCACGAGCTGGGCTACGGCTCGGACGCGGACGTGGTGTTCGTGCACGAGCCGCGCGACGGCGTCGACGAGCAGGAGGCCGCGGAGGCCGCGAACACCGTGGTCGCCGAGATGCGGCGGCTCCTGCAGCTGCCCAGCCTGGACCCGCCGCTGCTGATCGATGCCGACCTGCGCCCCGAGGGCAAGACCGGGCCGCTGGTGCGCACCCTGAAGTCGTACGAGGCGTACTACCGCCGCTGGTCGCTGGTGTGGGAGTCGCAGGCGCTGCTGCGCGCCGAACCGGTCGCCGGCGACGAGGACCTGGGCCGCCGCTTCATCGAGCTGATCGACCCGCTGCGGTTCCCCGCCGAGGGGCTCGGCGAGGACGCGGTCCGTGAGATCCGGCGCCTGAAGGCCCGCATGGAGTCGGAACGGCTGCCGCGCGGCGCCGATCCGACGCTGCACGCCAAGCTCGGCCGCGGCGGCCTGTCCGACGTCGAATGGACCGTGCAGCTGCTGCAGCTCCGCCACGGCTGGGCGGAGCCCGGCCTGCGCACCACGCGCACCCGCGAGGCGCTGGCGGCGGCTTGCGCGGCCGAGCTGATCTCCGGCGAGTACGCCGCGATCCTCGACGACGCCTGGATCCTCGCGACGCGCGTCCGCAACGCCGTCATGCTCGTCCGCGGCAGGGCCGGCGACACGTTTCCGTCGGACGGCCGCGAACTCGCCGCGGTCGGGCGGTACCTCGGGTACGGCCCCGGCCACGTGGGGGACATGCTCGACGACTATCGGCGTACCACGCGGAGGGCTCGGGCGGTGGTGGAGGAGCTCTTCTACGGGGCGTAGCGCAGTTCCACGGTTCGCGGAACTGCGCGGGGGGTTCTGGGCCGGGCGCCCCCGTCCGGCCGGTTGTCTTTCTGCGGAACCGGTGGTCGGGATGGCCGAGGCCGGTTCGGTACCGCCGGGCTCCGCCGTTGTGGTTGCGCGCCGTTGCGGCGGGGATTTTCTTGCCCGCCGCCCGTCAGGGGGAGCTCAGCGCCTACTGGTGGTTCGCCGGCTGGGCCGCTGGGGTGCCCCAGCGTGGGGGCTCGCCGTGGGACACCCGGCGCGGCAGGACATGCGGAAACGCCCCGTACCATGTGCGTGCCACCCCGTAACCGAAGGCCAGGCAGGCCATGCCGCCCACCGCGTCCAGCCAGAAGTGGTTGGCTGTGGCAACGATGACGAGCAGGGTGCCGGCCGGGTAGAGCAGGCCCAGGACGCGGGCCCAGGGGACCTTGGCCAGGGCGAAGATGGTCAGGCCGCACCAGACGGACCAGCCGATGTGCATCGACGGCATCGCGGCGTACTGGTTCGACATGTTCTTCAGATCGCCGGACGCCATCGAGCCCCACGTCTGGTGGACGAGCACCGTGTCCACGAAGCGCCCGCCGTTCATCAGCCGGGGCGGCGCCAGAGGATACAGGTAGTAGCCGAGCAGGGCGACGCCCGTAGTCGCGAACAGGGCCGTGCGCGCCGCCGCGTAGCGGCCGGGGTGGCTGCGGTAGAGCCACACCAGCACTCCCAGCGTCACCACGAAGTGCAGTGTGGCGTAGTAGTAGTTCATGCCGACGATCAGCCACTTCACCGAGTTCGCGGCGTGGTTGACGGTCTGCTCGACAGCGATCCCGAGTGTGCGTTCCACTCTCCAGATCCAGTCGGCGTTGCGCAGCGCCTGCGCCTTCTGCTCCGGTACGGCGTTGCGGACCAGCGAGTACGTCCAGTAACTCACCGCGATCAGCAGGATCTCGAACCAGAGCCGTGGACGCCGAGACGCTCGCGCGCGGTGCAGGAGGCTCTGCTCCGAACGGCCGTCGGCCTCGCCCGCGACGGGTGATGGAGCGGCCGTCCGGCGGCCTTCCAGAGTCGTCACGGTCGTCTCACCCATAGGGACAGAGTCTGCCAGAAACGACCCCCCGACCGATCATCCTCTGGTCGAGTTCCGTTCGTATTCTCTACGCCGTACGGACGACCGGCTGCCGTACGGGCTACTGCGCTCGTTGCGGGTGGACCGTGTGGCCTTGCGGGCGGCCGCGTTCCCCGGGGGCCGAGGCGGTCGAGCCGCGCACCACAAGCTCGGGCATGAAGACGAACTCGCTGTGCGGAGCGGGCGTACCGCCGATCTCCTCGAGGATGGTCCGCACCGCCGCCTGGCCCATCGCGGGGACCGGCTTGCGGATGGTCGTCAGCGGCGGGTCGGTGAAGGCGATGAGGGGCGAGTCGTCGAAGCCGACCACCGAGATGTCGTCCGGCACCTCAAGGCCCTGCTGTCGCGCCGCCCGGATGGCGCCGAGCGCCATCATGTCGCTCGCGCACACGATCGCCGTGCAGTCCCGGGCGATGAGTGCGGAGGTTGCGGCCTGGCCGCCCTCCAGCGTGTAAAGGGAGTGCTGGACGAGTCGCTCCTCGACGTCGTCGGGGCTGAGGCCCAGCAGGTCCTGCATGGTGCGGACGAAACCCTCGATCTTCCGTTGCACGGGCACGAACCGCTTCGGGCCCAGCGCGAGCCCGATCCGGGTGTGCCCGAGCGAGACGAGGTGGGTGACGGCGAGCTGCATCGCGGCCCGGTCGTCGGGCGAGATGAAGGGTGCCTGCACCTTCGGCGAGAACCCGTCGACGAGCACGAACGGCACGCCCTGGGCGCGCAGCTGCTCGTAGCGCTGCATGTCGGCGGTGGTGTCGGCGTGTAGCCCGGAGACGTAGATGATGCCCGAGACGCCGCGGTCCACCAGCATCTCGGTGAGCTCGTCCTCGGTGGAGCCGCCCGGCGTCTGCGTCGCCAGCACGGGCGTGTATCCCTGGCGGGTCAGAGCCTGGCCGATGACCTGGGCCAGCGCCGGGAAGATCGGGTTCTCCAGCTCGGGCGTGATCAGTCCGACGAGGCCGGCGCTGCGCTGCCGCAGCCGCACCGGACGCTCGTAGCCGAGGACGTCGAGCGCGGCCAGCACGGACTGGCGGGTGGTCGACGCGACTCCCGGCTTCCCGTTCAGAACACGGCTCACGGTTGCCTCGCTGACCCCCGCCTGGGCTGCGATGTCGGCGAGCCGTGCGGTCACGGGAGTGGACCCTACCGGGCGGATGTCGGGATGCCCACCAACCGGACGCCGTATCCGGGCACTTGGACCGCCCGCTCGGGGCTGCTGCGTCATCGTGCTCCCTCGTGTTCCTGGTGGGTGACCGGTGGGGGTGTGGTGACCGGCGGCTGTGCGCCATCCGGAGGGGTGTCCGGTGGATGGGGTGACCGTCGGGTGCGGTGACCGGTGGGCGACCTCTGCAAGGACCGGACGGGGCGATGATTCCCGTATCGGACGATCCTGGCAAGGGCTTGCAGAGTCTTGCACAGCAGTGAGAGGCCTGTCGCGACCCCCCTGCCAGCTGGGCCGAGCCGATCTCGCGGGCGCCACGCGGAAGTTACGAAGCGGTAACTGGTCCAGGGTTCTTGCACTTTTTTGCTGCAAGGTCTTTCGCAAAGCTTGCAGCGCTGTTACGTTCTCGTCGCCCGGCGGCCGCAACGGAGCAGTCGGCAAGTCGGCCAGGGGAGCGGGCGGGACCGCATCCCCCACCACACGGGCATTCACCCTCAAGGAGATCTCATGCGGCGTGGCATAGCGGCCACCGCGCTCGCGGCGTCCCTCGCCCTCACGGCGACGGCCTGCGGCGGAAGCGACAGCGGCAGCGACAAGTCGGACGGGCCCGTCACCATCACCTGGTGGGACACGTCCAACGCCACCAACGAGGCCCCGACGTACAAGGCCCTGGTCAAGCAGTTCGAGAAGGCCAACCCGGACATCAAGGTCAAGTACGTCAACGTCCAGTTCGACCAGGCGCAGAACAAGTTCGACACCGCCGCCGGTTCCAAGGGCGCCCCGGACGTGCTGCGCTCCGAGGTCGGGTGGACCCCCGCGTTCGCCAAGAAGAGCTACCTGCTGCCGCTCGACGGCACCGAGGCCCTCGCCGACAAGGACAAGTTCCAGTCGAGTCTCATCGAGCAGGCCCAGTACGAGGGCAAGACCTACGGTGTGCCCCTGGTCACCGACACCCTCGCGCTGGTCTACAACAAGGAGCTTTTCGAGAAGGCCGGCATCACCGAGGCGCCCGCCACCTGGGACGACCTGAAGTCCGCCGCCGCCAAGATCAAGTCGAAGACGGGCGTCGACGGCTACTGGGGCTCCACCGACTCGTACTACGCCCAGCCGTTCCTCTACGGCGAGGGCGCCGACACCGTCGATGTCGACGCCAAGAAGATCACGGTCAAGAGCGACGCCGCCGTCAAGGGCTACAAGACCTGGCAGGGCCTGTTCGACGGCAAGGGCCTGCACAAGGCCGACACCACCGCCGACGCGTACGCCCACATGCAGGACGCCTTCGTGAGCGGCAAGGTCGCCGCGATCATCCAGGGCCCGTGGGAGATCACGAACTTCTACAAGGGCTCGGCCTTCAAGGACAAGTCCAACCTCGGCATCGCGACCGTCCCGGCCGGTTCCTCGGGCAAGGCGGGCGCGCCGACCGGCGGTCACAACCTCTCCGTGTACGCGGGCTCGGACAAGGCCCACCAGGAGGCCTCGCTGAAGTTCGTGAAGTTCATGACGTCGGCGAAGACGCAGGAGCAGATCGCCCTCAAGAACTCCACGCTGCCGACCCGCGACGACGCCTACACGGCCGCGGTCAAGGCCGACCCGGGCATCGCCGGCTTCCAGACGGTGCTCTCCGCCGCCCAGCCGCGCCCCGAGCTGCCCGAGTACAGCTCGCTGTGGGGCCCGCTCGCCACCGAGCTGATCAAGATCGCCGGCGGCAAGGAGTCGCTGGACAAGGGCCTGACCAACGCGGAGACCGCGATCGCCAAGCTGGTGCCCGACTTCAGCAAGTGACCTTCAGTGGCCGCCGGATCCCGCCCGTCGAGGGGGCGGGCGGGATCCGGCGGCCACCGGCACGCCCTCAGTAGAACGGGCAGCACCCGGCAGCACCGGGCAGTCAGCGAGCAGATCTCCCTCAGAAGGTGTCGAACCATGACAGTCGCCGTCGAGAGCGCGGCCACCAAGAGCCGCGGTGACCGCGGGCCGCGCACCGGCCCGCTGCAGCGCCTGAAGCGCTCGTACCAGAGGCACTGGTACGCGTACGCGATGATCACCCCCGTCGTCGTCGTGCTCGGCGTGCTGGTGCTCTATCCCCTGGTGCGGGGCTTCTACCTCACGTTCACCGACGCCGACAGCCTCAACTCGGCGCGCACCATCGGCGTCAACCACATCGACGCCACGTACAAGTTCATCGGCCTGGACAACTACGCCGACATCCTGTGGGGCCCGACCTCGTACGACCGCTTCTGGTCCCACTTCATCTGGACCGTCGTGTGGACGGCGCTCTGCGTCACCTTCCACTACGTCATCGGACTCGGCCTCGCCCTGCTGCTGAACCAGAAGATGCGCGGCCGCACCGTCTACCGGATGCTGCTGATCCTGCCCTGGGCGGTGCCCACCTTCGTCACCGTCTTCTCCTGGCGGTTCATGCTCGCCGACTCGGGGATCATCAACTCCGTTCTCGGCTCGCTCCATCTGCCGCAGCCGCAGTGGCTGGAGGACACCTTCTTCCAGCGCTTCGCCGCGATCATGGTGAACACCTGGTGCGGTGTGCCGTTCATGATGGTCTCGCTGCTCGGCGGCCTGCAGTCGATCGACGCGTCCCTGTACGAGGCCGCGGAGATGGACGGCGCGAGCCCCTGGCAGCGCTTCCGCTACGTCACGCTGCCGGGCCTCCGCGCGGTCAGCTCCACCGTCGTGCTGCTCGGCGTCATCTGGACGTTCAACCAGTTCGCCATCATCTTCCTGCTGTTCGGCGGCACCGCCCCGGACGCGGACATCCTCGTCACCTGGGCCTACCAGCTTGGCTTCGGCCAGCAGCCGCGCGAGTACGCCGAGTCCGCCGCGTACGGCGTGCTGCTGCTGTCCATCCTGATCGTCTTCACCTCCGTCTACCGCCGCTGGCTGGCCCGCAATGAGCAGCTCGTCTGAGGCAGGAGTCCCCATGAGCACCACGACCCTCGACACCCCGGCCGCGGCGACGGACAAGGCCACGGCGGCGCCGGTGCGCCGGGCACGGCGGCGGGGCGAGCGCAGTACCGCCGTCACCGTCCTCACGCACGGCGTACTCATCGTCGCGAGCCTGATCGCGCTGTTCCCGATCGCGTGGCTGATCTTCCTGTCGCTCGGCCCCGGCAAGGACGACTACCTCCACCCGGGGCGAATCCTCGACACGGCGACCCTGTCCAACTACTCGTTCGTGCTGCAGCACACCAACTTCTTCAAGTGGCTGGGCAGCACGCTGGTGGTGTCGCTCGGCACGACGGTGATCGGCGTGATGTTCGCCGCCACCACCGGCTACGCGGTCTCCCGCATGCGCTTCCCCGGCTACCGGAAGTTCATGTGGGTCCTGCTGGTCACCCAGATGTTCCCAGTCGCCGTGCTGATGGTCCCGATGTACGAGATCCTCTCGGAGCTGGGCCTCATCGACTCCTACGGCGGCCTCATCCTCATCTACTGCTCCACGGCCGTGCCGTACTGCGCATGGCTGCTCAAGGGCTACTT
Organism: Streptomyces sp. NPDC002896; assembly: GCF_040295225.1. Taxonomy (NCBI): domain Bacteria; kingdom Bacillati; phylum Actinomycetota; class Actinomycetes; order Kitasatosporales; family Streptomycetaceae; genus Streptomyces; species Streptomyces sp. NPDC002896. The sequence goes on from NZ_JBEOVA010000012.1 coordinate 205,486, forward strand.
CGACACCATCCCCGTCGAGATCGACGAGGCGGGCCGCGTCGACGGCCTCTCGCCCTTCGGCACGTTCGCGCGGCTGATCCTGCCGCTGGCCCGCCCGGGCCTCGCGGTGGCCGCCTTCTACACCTGCATCACCGCATGGGGCGAGGTCGCGTTCGCGTCCACCTTCCTGCTCGACGACACGAAGTACACCTTCGCCGTGGGCCTGCAGAGCTTCATCAGCGAACACGATGCGCAGCGCCACTACATGGCGGCCGCCGCGGTCCTGATCGCCGTCCCGATCTCCGCTCTCTTCTACCTCGTCCAGAAGAACCTGGTCACCGGCCTCACCGCCGGCGGCACCAAGGGCTGAGCCCGAGCACACACGGAATAAGTATGAGTGCCCCGATTCCGTAACTTCCGTGCGCCACCGTTTACTTACCCCTTTACGCAGCAAGGACGTCATGAGTCAGCACACTGCCGAGCAGCCGCAGAGCTCCGCTCTCGCCACCGCGCCGACCCCCGGCTGGTGGCGCGACGCGGTGATCTACCAGGTGTATCCGCGCAGCTTCGCCGACAGCAACGGCGACGGCATGGGCGACCTGGAGGGCGTACGTTCCAGACTGCCCTACCTGCGCGACCTGGGCATCGACGCCGTGTGGCTCAGCCCGTTCTACGCCTCTCCGCAGGCCGACGCCGGCTACGACGTGGCCGACTACCGGGCCGTGGACCCCATGTTCGGCAACCTCCTGGACGCCGACGCGCTGATCCGCGACGCCCACAAGCTGTCCCTGCGGATCATCGTCGACCTCGTGCCCAACCACTCCTCGGACCAGCACGAGTGGTTCAAGCGCGCGCTCCAGGAGGGGCCGGGCTCGCCGCTGCGGGACCGGTACCACTTCCGCCCCGGCAAGGGCGCGAACGGCGAACTGCCGCCGAACGACTGGGAGTCCATCTTCGGCGGTCCCGCCTGGACCCGGGTCACCGAGCCGGACGGCACCCCCGGCGAGTGGTACCTGCACCTCTTCGCGCCCGAGCAGCCCGACTTCAACTGGGAGCACCCGGCGGTCGGCGACGAGTTCCGCTCCATCCTGCGCTTCTGGCTCGACATGGGCGTAGACGGCTTCCGCATCGACGTGGCGCACGGCCTGGTGAAGGCCGAAGGCCTGCCCGACCTCGGCTCGCACGACCAGCTGAAACTGCTCGGCAACGACGTCATGCCGTTCTTCGACCAGGACGGCGTGCACGACATCTACCGCAGCTGGCGCAAGATCCTCGACGAGTACGCGGGCGAGAGGATCTTCGTCGCCGAGGCGTGGACCCCGACCATCGAGCGCACCGCCAACTACGTCCGCCCCGACGAGCTGCACCAGGCGTTCAACTTCCAGTACCTGAGCACGTCCTGGGACGCCGGGGAGCTGCGCGAGGTCATCGATCGCTCCCTCGACTCCATGCGCCCGGTCGGCGCGCCCGCCACCTGGGTGCTCTCCAACCACGACGTCACCCGGCACGCCACGCGGTTCGCCAACCCGCCCGGCCTCGGCACGCAGATCCGCCTCGCCGGCGACCGCGAGCTCGGCCTGCGGCGCGCCCGCGCGGCCACGTTGCTGATGCTGGCCCTGCCCGGCTCCGCGTACATCTACCAGGGCGAGGAGCTCGGCCTGCCGGACGTCGTGGACCTGCCGGACGAGGTGCGCCAGGACCCCGCCTACTTCCGGGGCGCCGGCCAGGACGGCTTCCGCGACGGCTGCCGGGTGCCGATCCCGTGGACCCGCGCCGGCTCCTCGTACGGCTTCGGCGAGGGCGGCAGCTGGCTGCCGCAGCCCGCCGAGTGGGGCGAGCTGAGCGTCGAGGCGCAGACCGGGGTCCCGGGCTCCACGCTGGAGCTGTACCGCAGCGCGCTCGCCGTGCGCCGCGAGCAGCCCGACCTCGGCGCCGGGGACTCCGTCACCTGGCTCGACGCGCCCGCGGGCGTACTGGCCTTCCGCCGCGGCGACTTCTTCTGCACGGCGAACACGACCGGGGAGACGGTGCGCGTGCCGGCGCCCGGCCGTGTCCTGCTCGCCAGCGGCGACGTCACCGTGGACGGCGAGGCGGAGCTACCGGCGGACACCACGGTGTGGTGGACGATCGGCTGACCTGCTACGAGGCCACCCGCTTGCAAGAGATTGCTGCGGTATTTCAGAGGCCTGCCGCTTGATCGCGCGGCAGGCCTCTGCCGCGCTTCGAGCCGGTCTTAGCAGGGTCGTGGCAGGTCATCGCGCCACCAATGGCCGCCGCTGTAGGGCGATTTCGTAAATGTGACGAGAGCATGTCCAAAGGGTTGACCCCGTGCGTGCGGGCTCATACCGTCTGGTCACTGCAATTCTCTGACAGCTTGCAGCAAGAACCTTCAACTGTCCCCCGGGCAGTCGTGTCGCCCTCGTTCCGAGGGCGGGTCGCCCCCCACGTACACGCAGAAGGAACCCGACATGGCCAGCAGAACCCTCTCCGGCGCGCTCGCCCTCGTGGCGGCCGCGACGGTCGCGGTCGCCATCCCCGGCGCCACCGCGCAGGCCTCACCACCCGGCACCAAGGACGTCACCGCGGTGCTCTTCGAGTGGGACTTCGACTCCGTCGCGCAGGAGTGCACGAACCGTCTCGGCCCGGCCGGCTACGGCTTCGTCCAGGTGTCGCCGCCCGCCGAGCACATCCAGGGCTCGCAGTGGTGGACCTCGTACCAGCCGGTCAGCTACAAGATAGCCGGGCGGCTCGGTGACGCCGCCGACTTCCGCGACATGGTCACCACCTGCCACAACGCCGGCGTCAAGGTCGTCGTCGACACCGTCATCAACCACATGTCGGCGGGCAGCGGCACCGGCACCGGCGGCTCCTCGTACACCAAGTACGACTACCCCGGCCTGTACTCGTCGAACGACTTCGACGACTGCACCGCGCAGGTCTCCAACTACCAGGACCGGTGGAACGTCCAGCACTGCGAGCTGGTCGGGCTTGCAGACCTGGACACCGGCGAGGAGTACGTCCGCTCGGCCATCGCCGGTTACATGAACACGCTGCTCGGGTACGGCGTCGACGGGTTCCGGATCGACGCCGCCAAGCACATGCCGGCGGACGACCTCGCGAACATCAAGTCACGGCTCAGCAACCCCTCCGTGTACTGGAAGCAGGAGGTCATCTACGGGTCCGGCGAGGCCGTGCAGCCGACCGAGTACACGGGCAACGGCGACGTCCAGGAGTTCCGCTACGCGTACGACCTCAAGCGGGTCTTCAACAACGAGAACCTCGCCTATCTGAAGAACTACGGCGAGGGCTGGGGCTACATGAGCAGCGGCGTCGCGGGCGTCTTCGTCGACAACCACGACACCGAGCGCAACGGCTCCACACTCAGCTACAAGGACAACGCCAACTACACCCTCGCGAACGTCTTCATGCTCGCCTGGCCGTACGGCGCCCCGGACGTCAACTCCGGCTACGAGTGGTCCAGCACGGACGCGGGCCCGCCCAACGACGGCACGGTGAACGCCTGCTGGCAGGACGGCTGGAAGTGCCAGCACGCCTGGCCCGAGATCGAGTCCATGGTGGCCTTCCGCAACACGACCCGCGGTGAGTCCTTCACCAACTGGTGGGACAACGGCAACGACGCCATCGCCTTCGGCCGCGGCAGCAAGGGCTTCGTGGCCATCAACCACGAGTCCTCGTCGCTGACCCGCACCTACCAGACCTCGCTGGCCGCAGGCACGTACTGCGACGTCCAGAGCGACACCGCCGTCACAGTGAACAGCTCGGGTCAGTTCACGGCGACGCTCGGCACCAACACGGCGCTCGCGCTGTACGCAGGCAAGTCCAGCTGCTGACTCTCTGCGGCCTTGGCCGCTGCCGCCCCTGGTTCCGGCCGCCCGGCGCCTCCTGCCCCGCTTGCGCCGGGCGGCCGTTCTTCTCGCTCCGCCTCTGCGTTCTCGTACTGCCCCCTGCGTTCTCGTACCGCCCCCCTGCGTTTTTGTACCTCCTCCTGCGTTCCCGCACCGTCCCCTGCGTTCCCGCACCGCCCTCTGCGTTCTCGTACAGCTCGTACATCCAAGGGAGTTCCCGCGTTGATACGCCCTTCCTCGTCCCGTCCGCGCCTCGCGCGAAGAACCGCGGCCGCCGTGGTGGCGGCCCTGTACGCCGCGCTGGTGCCCGCCGTGCCGACTGCGGCCGCGGCGGCACCGCCGCCGCCCTCCGACGCACGGCTCGCGGCCGAGCCCGCCCGCCACGACCTCACACGCGAGCAGTTCTACTTCGTCCTGCCGGACCGTTTCGCCAACGGTGACTCCTCCAACGACCTCGGCGGACTGACCGGTTCGCGGCTTGCGACGGGCTACGACCCGACGGACAAGGGCTTCTACCAGGGCGGCGACCTCAAGGGCCTCACCAAGAAGCTCGACTACATCAAGGGCCTCGGAACCACCGCCATCTGGATGGCGCCGATCTTCAAGAACCAGCCCGTGCAGGGCGAGGGCAAGGACGCGTCGGCCGGATACCACGGCTACTGGATCACGGACTTCACCCAGGTCGACCCGCACTTCGGCACGAACAAGGACCTTGAGACCCTCATCTCCAAGGCCCACTCCAAGGGCATGAAGGTCTTCTTCGACGTCATCACGAACCACACCGCCGACGTCGTCGACTACAAGGAGAAGTCCTACAGCTACCTCTCCAAGGGCGCCTTCCCCTATCTGACGAAGGACGGCGAGCCCTTCGACGACGCGGACTACGCGGCGGGCGGCCAAGGCTTCCCCAAGACCGATGCGGGCACCTTCCCGCGTACGCCCGTCGTGCCGGAGGCGAAGAAGGACCTCAAGGTCCCGTCGTGGCTCAACGACCCGACGATGTACCACAACCGCGGCGACTCCACCTGGTCCGGTGAGAACGCCACGTACGGCGACTTCGTCGGCCTCGACGACCTGTGGACCGAGCGTCCCGAGGTCGTCGCGGGGATGGAGAAGATCTACGAGCGGTGGGTCAGGGACTTCGACATCGACGGCTTCCGGATCGACACCGTGAAGCACGTCAACATGGAGTTCTGGACCCAGTGGGCCACCGCCCTCGACAAGTACGCAGCTCAGCAGGGCCGCGACGACTTCTTCATGTTCGGCGAGGTGTACTCGGCGGACACGTCCGTCACCTCTCCGTACGTCACGCAGGGCCGTCTCGACTCGACGCTCGACTTCCCCTTCCAGGACGCCGCCCGCTCGTACGCGTCCCAGGGCGGGAGCGCGAAGAAGCTGGCCGCCGTCTTCGGCGACGACTACAAGTACGCGACGGACAAGGCCAACGCGTACGAGCAGGTCACCTTCCTCGGTAACCACGACATGGGCCGTATCGGGACGTTCCTGAAGCAGGACAACCCGAGCGCGAGCGACGCCGAGCTGGTGAAGAAGGACCGGCTCGCCAATGAGCTGATGTTCCTCAGCCGCGGCAACCCCGTCGTCTACTACGGCGACGAGCAGGGCTTCACGGGCGCGGGCGGCGACAAGGACGCCCGCCAGACGATGTTCGCCTCCAAGGTCGAGGACTACCTCGACGACGACGAGCTGGGCACCGACCGTACGCACGCCAGCGACGCGTACGACACGAGTGCACCGCTCTACAAGGTGATCGCTGCTCTCTCCAAGCTGCGCAAGGACAACCCGGCGCTGGCGGACGGCGTGCAGACGGAGCGGTACGCGGCGGACGGCGCCGGTGTGTACGCCTTCTCCCGTACGGACGCGAAGAGCGGCACAGAGTACGTGGTTGCCGTGAACAACGCCGGCGAGGCGAAGACGGCGACCTTCGCGACCGGGTCCCCGGAGATGACCTTCCGCGGGATCTACGGCACCGATGACACCGTGACCAGCGACGGCGACAAGAAGATCACGGTCACCGTCCCGGCCGGTTCCTCGGTCGTCTTCAAGGCGGCGGGCAAGCTCGCCGACCCTGCCGCCAAACCGTCGATCACCCTCAAGGCCCCGGCCGATGGCGCCACCGGCACCGTCGAGATCTCCGCCGACGTCGACGGCGGACAGCTCAACCGCGTCGTGTTCGCCGCCCAGACCGGCGACGGCAAGTGGCAGGCGCTCGGCTCCGCCGACCACGCCCCGTACAAGGTCACCCAGATCCTGGGCGAGGACCTCCCGGCCGGAACCGCCCTGCGCTACAAGGCCGTCGTCATCGACTCGGCCGGGCGCACGGCGAGCGCGACTGCCACCAGCACGACCGGTACCCCGCCCGCCGAGGAGATCCCGACGGCCTCCTCACGCGACTACGCGATCGTCCACTACAAGCGCGAGGACGGCGACTACACGGACTGGCGGCTGTACGCCTGGGGCGACCTCGCCGACGGCGAGGCGACCACCTGGCCGGCCGGCCACGACTTCGTCGGCCGGGACGCCTACGGCGCCTTCGCCTGGGTGAAGCTGAAGCCCGGTGCGTCGAACGTCGGCTTCCTCGTCATCGACAAGGACGGCAACAAGGACGTCTCCGCCGACCGCTCGATCGACGTCACCAAGACCGGCGAGATCTGGGTCGAACAGGGCAAGGAGGCCGTACGGACGGAACGGCCCGAGTCCGAGTACCCGGCGCCCGACAAGACCAAGGCGACCCTGCACTACCACCGCGCCGACGGCGACTACGACGGCTGGGGCCTGCACGTCTGGAGCGGTGCCGCGAACCCCACCGACTGGTCGAAGCCGCTGGAGCCGGTGAAGACTGATGCCTATGGCGCTGTCTTCGAGGTGCCACTCGCCGAGGGTGCCACCAGTCTCAGCTACATCGTCCACAAGGGCGACGACAAGGACCTGCCCACCGACCAGTCGCTGGACATCACGGCGAACGGCTATGAGGTGTGGCTGTTGAACGGCCAGGAGAAGTACCTGCTGCCGCAGGCGGAGGGCTCCGCGGCCGCGCTCGACCTGACCACCTCCAAGGCGGTGTGGATCGACCGGAACACTGTGGCCTGGAACGGCAGCGAGGCCGCCGCCTCCACCCAGCTGCTGTACTCCCGCACCGGCTCCATCGCCGCCGAGGACGGGGCGCTGACCAGCACCGACGAGCGCTGGCTGCGGCTCGACAAGACCACGCTCACCGACGCCCAGAAGAAGAAGTTCCCGCACCTGAAGGACTACACCGCCTGGTCCGTCGACCCGCGCGACCGCGACCGGGTGCGCGAGGCGCTGCGCGGCCAGATCGTCGCCTCGCAGCGGGCCGCCAACGGCGCGGTGCTCGCGGCGACGGGCGTGCAGATCGCGGGTGTGCTCGACGACCTGTACGCCAGTGCAGGTGCGACCAAGGCAGACCTCGGGCCGGTGTTCCACGACGGGAAGCCGACGCTCTCCGTGTGGGCCCCCACCGCGCAGAAGGTCGCCCTCGAGCTCGACGGCACCTCCGTACCCATGAAGCGGGACGCCTCGACCGGGGTCTGGTCGGTGACCGGCCCGAAGTCGTGGAAGGGCAAGCCGTACCGGTACGTCGTCGACGTCTGGGCGCCAACCGTCCAGAAGATCGTCACGAACAAGGTCACCGACCCGTACTCGGTGGCCCTCACCGCCGACTCCGAGCAGAGCCTCGTCGTCGACCTCGGTGACCCGTCCCTCGCCCCGTCCGGCTGGTCGTCCCTGGAGAAGCCGAAGGCCGTCGCGGTGAAGGACGCGCAGATCCAGGAGCTGCACATCCGCGACTTCTCCGTCGCGGACAGCACCTCGCAGCACCCCGGGACGTATCTCGCCTTCACCGACAAGGACAGCAAGGGCTCCAAGCACCTGCGGAAGCTCGCCGAGGCCGGAACGTCGTACGTCCATCTGCTGCCGGCGTTCGACATCGCCACGATCCCCGAGAAGAAGTCCGACCAGGCGACGACCGACTGCGACCTCGCCTCCTATCCCGCGGACTCCGAGAAGCAGCAGGAGTGCGTGGCGAAGATCGCCGCCAAGGACGCCTACAACTGGGGCTACGACCCGTACCACTACACCGTGCCCGAGGGCTCGTACGCGACCGATCCGGACGGGACCGAGCGCACCGTCGAGTTCCGGCAGATGGTGGAGGCGCTGAACAAGGACGGCCTGCGGGTCGTCATGGACGTCGTCTACAACCACACCGCCGCGAGCGGACAGGCGAAGACCTCCGTCCTCGACCGGATCGTGCCCGGCTACTACCAGCGGCTGCTCACCGACGGGACGGTGGCCAACTCCACCTGCTGCGCGAACACCGCAACCGAGAACGCCATGATGGGCAAACTCGTCGTCGACTCCGTCGTCACCTGGGCCAAGGAGTACAAGGTCGACGGCTTCCGCTTCGACCTGATGGGACACCACCCGAAGACCAACATCCTGGCGGTCCGCAAGGCCCTCGACGCGCTGACCCTTGAGAAGGACGGCGTCGACGGCAAGAAGATCATTCTCTACGGCGAGGGCTGGAACTTCGGCGAGGTCGCCGACGACGCCCGCTTCGAGCAGGCCACGCAGAAGAACATGGCGGGCACGGGCATCGCGACCTTCTCGGACCGGGCGCGGGACGCCGTCCGCGGCGGCGGCCCGTTCGACGAGGACCCGGGCGTCCAGGGCTTCGCGTCCGGCCTCTACACCGAGCCCAACTCCTCCAAGGCCAACGGCACCGAGGCCGAGCAGAAGGCCCGCCTGCTGCACTACCAGGACCTCATCAAGGTCGGGCTCTCCGGCAACCTCGCCGACTACACGTTCACCGACTCCAGCGGCAAGGAGGTCAAGGGCTCCGAGGTCGACTACAACGGCGCCCCCGCCGGATACGCGCAAGCACCCGGTGACGCCCTCGCGTACGTCGACGCGCACGACAACGAGACGCTGTACGACGCGCTCGCGTACAAGCTGCCCGCATCCGTGAGCGCCGGTGACCGGGCGCGCATGCAGGTGCTCGCCATGGCGACAGCCGCGCTGTCGCAGGGCCCGGCGCTGTCCCAGGCCGGCTCGGACCTGCTGCGCTCCAAGTCCCTGGACCGCAACTCGTACGACAGCGGGGACTGGTTCAACGCCATCCACTGGGACTGCGCCGACAGCAACGGTTTCGGACGGGGGCTGCCGCCCGCGGCCGACAACAAGGCCAAGTGGCCCTATGCCCAGCCGCTGCTCACGGCCTCCACGCTCAAGGTGGGCTGCGCCCAGATCAGCGGCGCGTCGGCCGCGTACCAGGACCTGCTGAAGATCCGTACGAGCGAGGACGCCTTCGGACTCTCCACGGCCGACGACGTGCAGTCCAAGCTCACCTTCCCGCTGTCGGGGAAGGACGAGACGCCGGGCGTCATCACGATGCGCCTCGGTGACCTGGTCGTCGTCTTCAACGCCATGCCGGAGCGGCAGACCCAGCGGGTCGATGCGCTGGCGGGTACGCAGTACGCGCTGCATCCCGTGCAGGCCGCGGGCGCGGACGACGTCGTCAAGAAGGCCGCGTACGAGACGGGCTCGGGGACCTTCACGGTGCCGGGGCGGACGGTCGCGGTGTTCACCGCGGCGGGATAGAACCGGATCGGCCGGTGTGCCGGGAAGGGGGCGGCTCCTCACGGGCCGCCCCCGTTTCCGCCGTCGTCGGTGGGATGCGCGAGGATGAGCCCATGCCTCAGATCACTGTTGACCATTCCGCCCAGCTGACCGACGCCTTCGACCGGCGGGGCTTCGCGCTCGCCCTGAACCCGCTGGTCGTCGAGGTGGCGGCCGCCAAGATCGAGAACTGCAAGATCGTCTTCCGTCCCGCCGACGAGACCGTGGTCGGCGACGCGGCGGACGGCCATGCCGTCGTGCACGTCACCATCGGCCTGCTCGCGGGCCGCACGGAGGAGACGAAGGCGCGGCTGACCGAGGGGGCGCTCGACCTCGTACGGCAGTTCCTCAAGGCCCCCACGGGACTGGCGCTGCATGTCTCGGCCGAGACGCGCGACCTCGACGACTCGTACCGGAAGTACGAGGAAGAGTGAGACTTCGCGGACCGCGGACCGCGGACCGCGGACCGCGGACCGCGGGACGTCGCGGTTCGCGGAGACGTCGCAGATCGCTGAGGCGCCAAGAACCCTGAGGCGTCAGGAGCGCTGAGGTGCCAGTGCGGTCAGCCGGCCGACCAGGTCGCCGAACGGGCCGTCGGCCGGTTCGTCCGCCAGCACGCGCCGCAGCACGTCCGCCATCTCCGTGTCGTACGCGGCGCTCACCGCGGTCAGCGCCGCGAAGTCCTGTACGAGCTGCTTCTCCAGCTCGGCGCGCGGGATGCGGCGGCCGTCGAGCCATATCAGTGCGGTCGCCTCGGCGAGCGAGATCCAGGAGCGCACGACGAGTTCGAGGCGGGCGGGCGGCTCGCTGATCCCGAGGTGCTCGAGGATCTGCTCGTACGCCGCCTGCCGCACAGAGTCGATGAGTGCGTTGGTGGTCGACGCCGTGTCCACCGGGCAGGCTCCGCCGACGGGCACCGCCGGCCCGCCGCGCATCAGTGCGGAGAAGCCGGGCCCGTGCTCGTCGACGAAGTCGAAGAAGCGGCCCATGACCTTGTGCAGCCGTGCCCCGAGCGGACCTTCGTGGGGCTCCATGAAGCGGTCCGCGAGATCCTCCGCGGCCCGCTTCAACGCCGCCTCGTACAGGCTGAGTTTTCCGGTGAAGTAGTGGTAGACGAGCGGGCGTGAAATGCCTGCCGCGGACGCTATTTCGTCGATCGAGACGTCTTCGGGCGAGCGTTGACTGAACAGTTCGAGTGCGACCTCGATCAACTGCTGCCGCCGCTCCTCGACTCCCATTCTGCGGCGCACCCCGGTTGTCATACGAACACCCTAGCGATCCGCAACCTTCATGTCGTCACGGGATCCCCTACGACTCGGCATGGTTCCGGCACGAGTTGTTCACCGCGGGCCTCCGGTAAACGGCCGCGCAGCCGGAGCCCGGAGGGAGCTAGCGCAGCACTGAGATGCCTCTGCCGTCTGCGAGTTGTCCTTTCAGGCCCGCCTGGACTCCCTGCTTGGTCCGTACGGACAGCACGTGGCCCCGGGCGCTGCCGATCACCGCTCCCGTGGCCTGGACGGACACCACCTGCCTGCTTCCCGCGGCCAGCAGGTACCACGCCCCGGACTGCGACTTCCACAGCACACCCGCCAGGACGTGCGGTTCGCGTGCGCCGCAGGCGGGGGAGTCCTCCGCTTTGGCCGCGACGGCCCCGGCCGCGCGGCCGGGCTCCACGAAGTGGGCGAGGACGCGGGTGCCGGTGCCGCGCCAGGTCTCGGCCCGGGTGCACATCCATGTGGCGGAGCCGTCTCCCTCGGGCAGTTGCTGCCGGGCGTACTGCCAGAGGTTCACGGACCGCACGCCGTGGGAGCGCACCGCGCTGAGCGAGCAGGCGGTGCGTGCCCAGCCGGCGAGCGACAGGGGCCCTGTCGACTCGCGGGGCGTCTCCGGGCGGCCGGAGGTGAGATGCGCGGGCACAAGCTCGCCGAGGTCGGTCATCAGCCGGGTCGATGCGTCGTGCTGGACCTGGAGGACGTTCCACGAGCGGCAGGCGCCGGCCCGCGCGGGACCGGCGAGCGGATCCGTGACGCCGTCCGGGGCGCGGCCCAGCTCCATCGGCTCCGCGTCGGGCTGCAGCAGGTCGCGCACGGACGTCGCGGACACCCAGGGTGCCGTCAGATAGCGGACGTTGCCGTCGGCCCTGGCGACCACCACGGCGTTCGCCTCCTCCGCGGTCGCCCCGTCGACCCGGGCGAAGTCCAGTGCGGCACCGCTCGTGCCGTTCTTCGGCTCGGCGTACCGCACGATGCGCAGCCCGTCGTACAGCAGCACCACCCGGGCCAAGTCCACCTCGCCCGCGTACAGCAGCTGCGCGGGTCCCGGTGGTGAGCCCGCCGGGGTGCCGGGCGTCGCGGACACCTGGACGGACGGGCCGGGCCGCGCCCACACGGCGAGGGCGCGCCGGAGCAGCGCCCGGTCGCCGGTGAGGCTGCCGCGCGCGGGCCACGCCGAGAAGTCCGTGCGCGCGGACTGCTTCCAGGCCGTGGGTGCCACCTTGGTGAGTTCGGCGGGGTCGAGAGCGGCCTCGGCGGCGGGATTCTGCGCGTACGGGGGAGCGGCCGCTCCGTCCGGGCCCCAGCCGGTGCCCGGCATCGCGAGCAGCGCCGCGCACACTGCCACGGCGGCCGCGGCGGCAGCGGCTGCCTTCATATGGTGCCTGCGGCGCACGAGATCGGTCGGGCGGGCCTGTAGGGAACACGGGTCGAACTCCGGGGATGCCAGCAGTTCGTACCTGGCCTCAAGACCGTCGGCCTCCCTGAGGGCCGCGCCCGGGTCTGCGGCACCGGCCGAGCCGAGGACCGCGGCCACATCGGCGTCCGTGAGCCGCTCCAGTCCGCGCAGCACATAGGCGGCCCGGGCGGGTGCGGAGAGCGCGGACAGGCGCTGGTCCAGGGCGAGTTCGGCGGCGCCGCCCGACCGGGGGAACAGCCGCAGCCCCCACACCTGCGGCAGCAGCGGCGGCAGTTGCGCGCGCCAGGGCCAGGTCCGCCATCTGAACGGGCGTCCGGCCCTGAGCGCGGTGCGCAGCACCTGGAGCCTCACATACGCGTAGCCCGGATCGCCGTTGCGCCCAAGGCCCAGGCCCGCGCCCGCACCCGCACCCGCGCCGGGTCGCGGCTCCGGTACCACCGCGAGGGAGTCCGGCGCCTCCGAGGCTCGGCCGCGCGGCAGCGCGCGCTGGGTGACCGCGTGGGCCGTCAGCACCCGGCGGCCCGGGCCCAGGCTCGGCGGCAGCACCAGATAGGCGAGCCGGACGAGCCGCGCATAGTGCTCGACGAGCGCGGCCTCGGCCTGCTCCACCGCGACGGCCTGGCCGCGGGCCTGATCGGGGAGGGTGACGACGTCCTGTGACTGCACGTTCAGCAAAACGAGCGAATCATCGGATGGTCACCTCGGCGGGGTACACCCGGGCGTGTCGCGATCGCTGCGGCCGGGTCCTCCGTCAGTCGCTGTCCGGTTCCACCAGCAGCCGCGCGTAGTTCGCCATCGACCGCTGGTAGCGGGGCAGATGCGGGGCCAGCGCGCCCAGCACGAGCGAGAGCCCCTCGCGTTCCCGCCCGAGATCCGCGAGGCACAGCGCCAGGACCGCGCGCACGGCATCGTCCAACTCGTCCGGCTCGGCGTCGAGTTCGGGCGTGATTAGTCGTACGCCTTCCTCCGGCAGACCGGTGTTCCGCAGCGAACTGGACAGCTGGATCTTGGCGCGGCGCCTGCGGATGCCGGTGAGACCGCGCTCGATGGCGTCCCGGTACAGCGGTACGGCCTTGTCGGAGTGCCCGGTCGAGTCGAAGGCGCAGGCCCGCTCGAAGGGGCCGATCGCGCTGTCCGGGGGCAGCTCGGCGACGAGCTCGTCGATCAGGTCGCGGAACTCCGCCTCGTCCAGCTCGTCGAGGCGAGCCCAGGCCCCGGCGGCGCGCTGCTCCCAGTCCGCGCTCGCAGCGGGGGTCGTCGACTTCGTCGGTTCTGCGGTCACGGGCCCACACTGGCATGCGCGTACCCGTGGATCCCCGGATTTTACGAGCTCGAGACGGTCTGCTCCCTGTTGACTGAACCGGACGGTTGCGCGGGGCCGTGAGGCGGTTGTCGATTGAGCACGCAGCGTGCGGGAGCCGTATCGAAGGCGGGACCCCGGACGAGGGGTCCAGCGGCATGGGCGGTTCGGCCGCCCACGATCACGTCGCCAGGCGGGGTCGCCGGACGGAACCGGAGGGAACGTATGAGGCTGACGCGGGAGAGGCTTGCGGCTGCCGGAGCCGTCGTGCTGCTGGCGCTGACCGGCTGCGGCGCGGGCGGCGACGCGGACGCCGTGCCGAAGACGGCGACGGGGAGCCTGGAGCACCTGGCCGGCGAGGTGGACTGCAAGCCGGACATCCAGACGGATGCGGACGAGCTGCGCCAAGCGATCTGCAAGAACGGCGACGGCCGGTTCGTCCTCGCCACCTTCGCGACCGACCGCGGTCAGCGCGAGTGGCTCAACCAGGCCAAGGACTACGGCGGTTCATATCTGGTCGGCCGCAAGTGGGTCGCCGTCGGCGAACCGAAGGTGGTCACGGCGCTGCGCGGCCGACTCGGCGGGACCGTGGAGACCGGGGCCTCGCACCACTCGGGGAGCAGCGGTGGAGGGGACGGCGCGGACGGGCACTCCGGTCACCACATGGGCATGGACATGGGATGACCGCGAAGTGTGGGGTGCGGCGGGCGGGGACTCGGGGAGCCCGCCCGCCGCGACGTCGCAGCAGGTGCCGGATCAGCGGCAGCGCCGGCCGCCGTTGATGCAGTCGACCATCTTGTTCATCAGGTTCTCGTCGAAGACGTTGATGAAGTCGTCGTGGTCGGTGATGGGCTTGTGCAGCTGCTCGGGGAATCCGTCCACGGCGAACGGGTTCTGCACCTGCCCGTTCTCGACCGTCGGCCGCTGCACGTCGTACACCAGGCGCATCGTCAGCTGCGGGATCGCCTTGAAGTTCGCCGGGCAGGCCCCGGTGGCCGGATCCGCGAAGGCCACGTGCGTACGGTGGTTGGCGCTGTCGATGTTCTGGCCGTCCCAGCAGCTCTGGAAGTCGAAGGTCCGCACGACCTTGCTGCCGTCGGGGCACAGCGGGTACTTGTCCGTCAGCTGCCGGTCCTCGAACCCGGTACAGCTCCACGAGGCGTTGGCGTTCGCGTCGCCGTTGGTGAGGGCCTTGGCGTCACCGGTGATGATCCGCAGGAACTTCGGCATGGCGACGACCTTGCTCTGCGCGTTGCCGACGAACTTGATCTGGGCCTGTTCGGCACGCAGGACCCGGCCGACGTTCCCCTCCTTGCCACCGCCGTCCGCGCCCGCGTCGAACTCGTTCGTGCCGTCCTGCACGCGCAGCACCGGCCAGTAGTACGAGGACTTGTCGCCCTGGTTGGCGCAGGTGGTCTCGGCGTTCGCGAACGTGTCGTTGTTGGCGAAGGCGTCGTTCGCCTGATTGCCGACGTAGTCGTGGAGGTGGTGGGCGCCGTTGCTGACGCCGGGCGCCACGATCACGTTGTCGGTGTTGAACTTGCCGTTCTCGTTGGTGCCGCAGGAACTCGTGAACGAACCCCGCGACGCGTTCTGGCCCCGTCGGGGCTTCTGGACATTGGGCTGGACGGTGGTGATGTCGACGAAGTCGTCGGCGGCGGGTCCGTTTCCGGCCTGACCGCCGTTGCCTTGGTTCTGACCGCCGCCCTGGTTGCCTCCCCCCTGGTTCTGGCCGCCGTCGCCCTGGTTGCCACCGTCCTGGTTCTGGCCGTCGCCGTTCTGGTTGCCGTCGTTCTGGTTGCCGTCGTTCTGGTCCTGGCCGTCGCCGGCCTGCCCGTCGTTGGTCTGGGGCTGGTCCGCCGCACGTCCCGTGCAGGGGGCGAGGGAGTCCAGGTTGTCCGGCGGGGTGCCGCCAACGCGGCTGATGATGAGCTCGAGCCGGTCGATGACCGCCGCCCGTTTGTCCTTGAGCGGACCGAGTATGGCGTTCTGGACGAAGTTCGGGTCACGGGACGCCGCGTCGCGGGTGGTGGCGAGGCGGGTGTAGGCCTCGGTGATCTGGCGGTCGAGGTTGGCGAGTTCGCCGTCGACGCCCGCGCGCGCACCGTCCGGCACGTCGGTCAGTTCGTTGCCGACGTCCGGGCAGTCGATGGTGGCCACCTGC
This sequence comes from Streptomyces sp. NPDC002896, assembly GCF_040295225.1. Classification (NCBI taxonomy): domain Bacteria; kingdom Bacillati; phylum Actinomycetota; class Actinomycetes; order Kitasatosporales; family Streptomycetaceae; genus Streptomyces; species Streptomyces sp. NPDC002896. The sequence continues at coordinate 221,138 of NZ_JBEOVA010000012.1, forward strand.
GCGGCCGTGGTCTGGCTCTGACCTCTCCGGGTCGAGTTCTCCTCGTGTGCGGAGGCGTAGAAATTCGCCGCGATGAGTCCGCCGCCGCCCAGAACGAGGGCCGCCGAGGCGGCGATCGCACGGTTGGCGACGGTGGAGCGGCGTTTTCGCGATGTGCGTCCCATGGAACTCCTCTGACTTCCTTGCGGGGCATCGAGGCGCCCGACAGGAGTGAAGCGGCTCCGTTCCATACGGACGACGTCCCTGGGGTGTTCAGCCGTCACAGAAATTCGGCGGAGGATCGAAGGCTGCCCGCCGCTGTGGGCAGGCGTGCCGCAAGGGGCATGGGAGTACCTCCCATGCCCTTAAGACAATGGGGGAGGGTGGGCACAGCGGAACCCCGACGACGGGCAACGCCTCAATCGGTGTCAGCCACCCAGTACCTTCGCCTCCACCCCCGCATCCAGCCCCACACTCGGCCGATCCGCCCGCTGCGGCGCCACGCCCCCAATGGACCGCAGCCACTCCCACGTGTCGCCGACCGTCTCCGCGACGCCGCGGCACCGCAGACCCGCCCCCAGCGCCTTCGAGACGCCGATGCCGTGCAGCGCATCGTGGCCCTCGCTGCCCGGCGGCACCCAGACGGGCAGCTGCGTCCACGGCTCGATCCCGGCGCCGAGGATCACCTCGGGCTCCGTCCAGCGCAGCTCCGCCGCGGCCCCCGTGACGCGTACGCAGGTGTCGAGGAGTTCCCCCATCGTGGTGTGCCCCTGCGGGCTCGCCAGGTTGTACGGGCCGCTCAGCCCGCCCGCCGCCGCGTCGAGGATCCACTCGGCGAGATCCCGGGCGTCGACGTACTGCAGGGGCAGCGAGCGCGGGCCGGGCGCCAGGACCGGGCCGCCCCTGGCGATCCGGCTCAGCCACCACGGGAGACGGCCGATGTTCTCGTGCGGGCCGAGGATCAGCCCGGACCGGACCAGCAGCGACCGGTCCTCGCCGAAGGCCCCCACCGCGGCCAGCTCGCCGCCCCGCTTGTCCTGCGCGTAGTCGGTCTGGTCCGCGTCCGGCGAGCCGTCCGCCAGCGGAGCGTCCTCCGCGTAACCCGCCGCCGGCGGCCACGCGTACACCGAGCAGCTCGACACATAGACGTAGCCCCCGGCCCGGTCGGCCAGCAGCGCCGCGGTGTCCCGCACGACGCTCGGCGCGGCCGACCAGGTGTCGACCACCACGTCCCACTCGCCGTCGGCGAGCGCCGCGAGCCCTCCCGGCGCCGTGCGGTCGCCGCGCAGGGCACGCGCCCCGGCGGGCGGCGCATGGCGACCGCGGTTGAAGACGGTCACCTCCCAGCCCCGCGTCAGCGCCGCCTCCGCGACGGCGCGCCCCGCGAACTCCGTACCACCCAGCAGCAGAATCCTCATGTCGGTGACTCTGCCCCCGGCACCCGCCACGGGACATCGGATTCCGCCCGCAGGGAAACCATTCCGCTGAGGGGCGAATCCGCGAGGCGCTACCGGGGGAGAGGTGACCGGAGCAGCGGCATCATCCGGCCGTGGGCGGCGTGTACTTGTAGCCGACGCGCCGCACCGTCTGGATCGCCTGGCGGTGCTCGGCACCCAGCTTGCGCCGCAGCCGCGCGATGTGGACGTCGACGGTGCGGCCGTCACCCACGTGCCCGTAACCCCACACGGTGGTCACCAACTGGTCGCGGGTGTGCACCCGGTGCGGGTGGGCGACGAGATGGGCGAGCAGCTCGAACTCGAGGTACGTCAGGTCGAGCGGCCGCCCGTCGACCTCGGCGGTGCGCTGGGCGGTGTCGATCCGCACGAGCTCGTCGCTCTGCCCGGACGACTCGTTCGACTCGACGACCGACGGGTTCGACTCGTACGCCTCGTGCAGGCCGTGCGAGTCCTGCGTGACGGCCGCAGCGGGCTGCCCGTCGAGACGCGGGCCAAGCCGGCGGAGCGGGCCGTCCTGACCCTCCGGCACCGGGAACGGCAGGACGCCCTGCTGGTCGGCGGGTACGAGGACCAGGTAGCCGATCATCGGCGGGCGGCCCGGCAGCGTGGGCAGGGTGTGCTGGGGTGCGGGCAGCCATGTGGCGCCCGGCGGCAGGAAGTCGGTCACATCAACCACCTCGTCCCGGTCGACGGCGCGCAGCCGGTGGCGGGCGGGGTGCTGTGGTGCGGCGGCCGGAGCGGTGGTCGCAGTGGTCGCGTTGGCGGTGGAGAAGGAACGGGTGTTCGCCATGGGAGGTCAGCTCTTTCGCGCGAGAAGTCGTCTGCGGCCCCTCCCAGGCCCTTGAGGCACTGGGGGAGTGTCGAGGACTGCGTGTTCAGGCCGCAGTCGTCGAGGGACGTACGTCGTGCGCGCTGGCCGAAGGCCGGGGTGAACGGCTTTAGAGGGCCCGCGCGTTCACACGCGACAACACACCCGGTCGAAGTCGTGGTGCTGACGGGAAGGCCAGAAGGGCTTGAGGTCGCGATGACCCGTCGCGGTGTTCTGGATGCCGTCCATGTCCCCATTGAAGCAGACGGCGGGTGAGCGCAGCAGCTCTCGGGCCGGGGTTCTCGTTCTTTGATACGGATCCCTCTGTACGGACCGCACCCGTACATGGGAAATGGAAGGGGCACCCGCCGATTCGGCGGGTGCCCCTTCCGGAAGTGCTGTCGGATCAGGCCTGGCCGGCCTTCTCCAGAGCGGAGCAGCACGTGTCGACGATCAGACGCGTCACCACGTACGGGTCGACGTTGGCGTTCGGGCGGCGGTCCTCGATGTAGCCCTTGCCGTCCTTCTCGACCTGCCACGGGATACGGACCGAGGCGCCGCGGTTGGAGACGCCGTAGCTGTACTTGTCCCACGGGGCGGTCTCGTGCAGACCGGTCAGGCGGTCGTCGATGCCGGCGCCGTAGTTCTTGACGTGGTCGAGCGGCTTCGAGCCCTCGCCCAGGGACTCGCACGCGGTGATGATCGCGTCGTAGCCCTCGCGCATCGCCTTCGTGGAGAAGTTGGTGTGCGCGCCCGCGCCGTTCCAGTCGCCCTTGACCGGCTTGGGGTCGAGGGTGGCGGCGACGCCGAAGTCCTCGGCGGTGCGGTAGAGCAGCCAGCGGGCCACCCACAGCTGGTCGGAGACCTCCAGCGGGGACAGCGGGCCGACCTGGAACTCCCACTGGCCCGGCATGACCTCGGCGTTGATGCCGGAGATGCCCAGGCCCGCCTTCAGGCAGTTCTCGAGGTGGGCCTCGACGACGTCGCGGCCGAAGATCTCGTCGGAGCCGACACCGCAGTAGTAGCCGCCCTGCGGGGCCGGGAAGCCGCCCTTCGGGAAGCCGAGCGGGTAGCCGTCCTTGAAGAAGGTGTACTCCTGCTCGATGCCGAAGATCGGCTCCTGCGCGGCGAACTTCTCCGCGACCTCGGTCAGCGGGGCGCGCGTGTTGGACGCGTGCGGCGTGAAGTCGATGTTGAGGACCTCGCACAGGACGAGGATGTCGTCACCGCCGCGGATCGGGTCCGGGCAGGAGAAGACCGGCTTGAGCACGCAGTCCGAGGCGTGGCCCTCGGCCTGGTTCGTGGAGGACCCGTCGAAGCCCCAGATCGGCAGCTCGGCACCCTTGGCGTCGTCCGCCAGGATCTTCGTCTTGGAACGGAGCTTGGCCGTCGGCTCGGTGCCGTCGATCCAGATGTACTCAGCCTTGAACGTCACGGGCCCATCCTCATTCGGTCTTCTGCGCCACAGACATGTCTTCTGCGGTGCAGACATAGCGGGTGCTGTGGTGGTAATAGGCAGCTTGTCAACCGGCGATTTCCCGATCATTGCCCGGTTGTGAACCCCGTGTTACCGGGTTCACCTGTGATCCATGAGCTGCGGTGAGTCACCTCGCGACGGTGTATGCGCCGGCTGTGAGCGGGTCCGGCCGGGGCTGCCGGCCGCTCGTATGCGATGGGTGCCGGTCCTGCTGCTCCTTGCCGGGACCCGGCGGGCGGGAGCGGCAGGACCGGGGTCGGGTGTCAGCCCACCTTCTCGAGCCGGATGTCAGCCCACCTTCTCGATGCGGGCGTTGCGGATCAGGAACTTGCCGGGCTCGCGGACCTGCTCGAAGGCCGCGTTGTTCAGCAGAGCGCAACTGCCGGACGCGGAGGTGACCTCGACCGTCGTGGACTTGTCGTTGTCCAGGTTCGTCACCTTCAGCCGCGTGCCGACCGGGAACTGGTTGCTGGACGCGGCGGGCGCCCCGCCCTCACCGGAGAGCGTCACGGTGGAACCCGCGCAGACGACCTCGCCGACGGCTCCGGCCTCCCCGCCCCCGGCTCCGGTGTCGCCCCCGGCCTCTTCGGCGCCACCGGTCTCGGCGGGCGCGGCCGTCTCGTCGGACCCGCCGGTCTCCGTGGGCGCGGCCGCCTCGTCCCCGGCTCCTGCCTCTGCTCCTGCCGCGCACCCCGAGGCCGCCTGCTTGCGCTTGATCTCCTCGATCACCGCGAGCCGGTTGGCGATCCGCGCCTCCGACTGCGCGTCGGGCTCGGCGCGTTGGCCGTCGATGAACTTCTGGTTGTTGGCGAGCGCCGTGGCCAGGCCGTCGCAGACCACCGACGTCGGTGCCGCGTTGCTGGTGCTCGCCATGGCGAAGGCACCACCGCCGGCGACCACGGCGGCGCTTACCAGGAGCGCGATCTTCTTCTTCGGACTGAGCGTCTTCCTGCGCGACATACGTGCCTCCTGTCCCCGGCCGCGGGCGGCGGCCGGATGCGGGTACGTTCGGCATTACGTACGAGTAACCACGCACTCGTGCTCACCGGTCACAGGAGAAACACGAAGACCATGGGATAGGAAGCGTTCGTGTGGGTGGTGATACGGGGACTTACCGCGACAACGCGTCCCGTACCGCCTCCTCGGTCCGCGCCACCACCGCCGTACCGTCGTCGGCCGTGATGATCGGACGCTGGATGAGCTTCGGATGCTCCGCCAGCGCCTTGATCCACCGTTCGCGGCCGGACGCGTCCCGCGGCCAGGCCTCGCGGTCCTTGAGGTTCAGCTCCTTGGCGACCGCCTCCGTGGTGCGGGTGATGTCCCAGGGTTCGAGGCCGAGCCGGCCGAGCACGTCGCGGATCTCGTCCTCGGTCGGTACGTCCTCGAGGTAGCGGCGCACCGTGTAGTCGGCGCCCTCCGCGTCGAGCAGCGTGAGCGCGCTGCGGCACTTCGAGCAGGCCGGATTGATCCAGATCTCCATGCCGCACACGGTACGCGAGCCTCATCGGCACCACTCGGCACAGCGGCCGGACGGCCCGTCAAATCCCCTCTGGCCAGCGGCTTTTGTCAGTGCCGGGCAGTAGAATTGAAGAAGTGTTCGAGGGTGCCCGCCAGGGGCCCCGACGGCGACAGGAGGATGCCCGTGCCCGCTGCCGCACTCATGCAGACGACCCTGCCGATCGACCTGCCGTACGCACCGCTACAGAAGAGGCCGCTGCCCGCCGGACGCCCCCGGGAGTGGTACATCACGCACAACCGCCGGCTCAAGGCGATGCGCCTCGCCATCGCCCTGCTCGACGCGGGGGTCTACATGCCCAACCAGGCGCACAACCACAGGATCCGGAGCACCGCGGAACTCATCGGCATTCACCCGCCGTCGGACACCACGTGCCACATGGTGCGGGCGCTGATGCGGTACAGCCGCTGATCCGACTCTGACGCAGGGCCTCACAAGGTCCCGTGCACCCTGGCGCGCTAGTGCGACGGGGGCACGGGACCTGCCGCGTCACGGCCTGTGATCTCCCGGGAAACGCGCCTAGCCTGGGAGAATGCCTGGGACGCGTGGGGACGGCCTGGTCACCCTGTTCCTCTGCGGCGACGTGATGCTCGGTCGCGGCGTCGACCAGATCCTTCCGTGCCCCGGAGACCCCGCGCTACGGGAGGGCTACATCCGGGACGCCCGCGCCTATGTCGAGCTGGCGGTGGAGCAGAACGGCCCGATTCCCAGTCCGGTCGACTTCTCCTGGCCCTGGGGCGACGCCCTGCCGGTGCTTGAAGAGGCCGGTCCGGACGTCCGGTTGATCAATCTGGAGACCAGCGTCACGCGGGACGGCACGTTCGCACCCGGCAAGGGCGTCCACTACCGGATGAGCCCGGAGAACCTGCCCTGCCTGGCCGCCGCCCGCCCCGACGTGTGCGCCCTGGCCAACAACCACGTACTGGACTTCGGTCGCCGCGGTCTGGAGGAGACGCTCGCCAGCCTCTCGGGCGCGGGGCTGCGGACGGCGGGCGCCGGGCGGGACGCGGCCGAGGCCCGGCGGCCCGCGGTCGTCCCGCGGGCCGGGGGCGGCCGCGCCCTGGTCTTCTCCTTCGGCATGCCGTCCAGCGGCATCCCGCGGAGCTGGGTGGCGGCCGAGGGAAGATCCGGCGTGGACCTGGTGGCCGAGCCGTCGGAAGCCGCCGCGGACGCGATCACCAGCCGCGTACGGCAGGTCAAGCGCCCCGGGGACATCGTGGTCGCGTCGATCCACTGGGGCCCAAACTGGGGCTACGAGGTCCCGGCCCGCGAGGTGCGCTTCGCGCACGCACTGGTCGACGGCGGTGTCGACCTCGTGCACGGGCACTCGTCGCACCACCCCCGCCCGCTGGAGACGTACCGCGGGAAACTCGTGCTCTACGGCTGCGGCGACTTCATCGACGACTACGAGGGCATCAGCGGCTACGAGCGCTACCGGGACGACCTCCGGCTGCTGTTCCTGGTCTCGGTGGAGCCGGACACCGGCCGGGCGTCCGGTGTGCGGATCGTGCCCCTGCAGGCCCGGCAGATGCGGCTGCGGCATACGTCGCGCAAGGACTCGGAGTGGCTGCGGGTGGTACTCGACCGGATCAGCGCGGGCTTCGGCGTACGTGTGGACTGCGAGCCGGACGGGGCGCTCACGCTCCGGTGGTAGACAGCCCCGTCAGGGCACCCCCGGCAGGGCACCGTCCGTCTCACGCCGCCCGTCCGCCGCGCAGGAACTTGCGCAGCCGCCCCAGCGGCCAGGTGTTGATCACGTCGTCCTTCGTGAGCCAGCCGCGCTGTGCCGTACCGACCCCGTAGCGCAGGAACGCCAGGTGGAGGACGGAGTGAGCGTCGGTATCGATCACGAACTTCGCGCCGTACTCCTTGGCGCGCAGGATGTCCTCGTCGCACAGGTCCAGGCGGTCGGGCTGGGCGTTGACCTCCAGCGCGGTGCCGGTGCGGGCGCAGGCGGCGAACACCTCGTCGAGGTCCGCGTCGATGCCCGGCCGTTTGCCGATCAGCCGGGTTGTCGGATGGCCGATGACGTTGACGTGCGGGTTCTCGCAGGCGCGCACGAGGCGGCGGGTCATCTCCTTCCGGCTCAGGTTGAAGTGCGAGTGCACCGAGGCCACGCAGATGTCGAAGCCCGCCAGGAAGTCGTCGGGCCAGTCCAGCTCGCCCTCGGGACCGATGTTGAGCTCGGTGCCGTGCAGCAGCCGCATGCGGTGGTGCTTTCCGTCGAGCTCCCGCACCTGCTCGCGCTGGGCCAGGATCTTCTCGTCGGTCATGCGCTGCATGTACAGGTTGGGGGCGTGGTCGGTGATCGCGTAGTACGCGTAGCCACGCTCGGCGGCGGCCTCGACCATCTCCTCCAGCGGGGCGAGACCGTCGGTGAGATCGGTGTGGGTGTGCAGGTCACCGCGGATGTCCTGCTCGGTTACCAGCTCGGGCAGCTCGCCGCGCAGCCCCGCCTGGACCTCGCCCCGGTCCTCGCGCAGCGTGGGCGGGATCCATGGCAGGCCGAGCCTCGCGTACACGTCCTCCTCGGACCGGGAGGCGACGCTCTTGCCGCTCTCCGTCTCGAACAGGCCGTACTCGGAGAGCTTCAGGCCCTGGCGGACGGCGATCGTGCGGGTGCGAATGTTGTGCGCCTTGGAGCCGGTGAAGTACTGCAGACCGGCGCCCCACGAGTCGGGCGGCAGCACCCGGAGATCGATCTGGAGCCCCTTCGTGGTGCGGATCGAGGTCTTCTTCTCGCCGTGGGCGATGACCTCGGCGGTGGACGGAAGCTCGCTGAGCGCGTCCATGAAGGGGGCCGAGCGACCGGCGGCGACGAGGATGTCGATGTCGCCGATCGTCTCCTTCATCCGGCGCAGGGAACCCGCGTAGGTGCAGCTCTCGCAGCCCGTCACCTGGGAGAGCTGGGCCACGACCTCCTCGGCCTGCTCCATCGCCATGCTCAGCAGGATGCGGTCGCCCGCCTGCTGCAGCAGGGCGATGCCATGCAGGATGTTCTGCTCGGTCTTCTCGCCGAAGCCCTTCAGATCGCGCAGCTTCTCCGCCTGGATGGCGTCGGCCAGCTCGTTGACGGACGAGATGTGCAGGTCCTCGTAGAGCGCCATGGCCTTCTTCGGGCCGAGCGTGGGGATCGTGATGAGCTCCCGTACCCCGGCGGGGATCTTGGCCCGGGTCTCCTCCACCGCCGTGATCCGGCCGGTGCGGAAGTACTCGACGACCTTCTCGGCGATCGACTTGCCCACTCCGGGGATGTCGCGCAGCGCGGCGGCGTCCAGCTGGGAGACGTCTCGGGGGTGGCCGCCGATCGCGCGGGCCGCCTTCTCGTAGACGCGTGCCTTGAACGCGTCTCCGTGTGTGATCGCGATGAGGTCCGCGTACTCCTTGAGGAGCGCCTCGACCTCTTCGTTGGGCCGGGCCACGTATCCAGTCTAAGAGCGGCCGGGCGGAGCGAACTGATGCGCTACGCAGGCCTCGGTGCGGGAGATCTGGACAATAGCGCGGGAATTTTGGCACGGTGAGGGGCGCCAGGCCGGTAATCGAACATACGGCCGATACGCTCTCGGGGGTTCCAGTCATGCCATCCGCCCGCCTCACACCTGACGCCGCCGCCTTCTACGCCGCACAGAGCGTGTTCTCCGACCCGGGCGCGCTCGCCCCGCTCTACGCCGATCTGCCGGCCGATCCGCGGCAACTCGCCCGTATCGCCCGCGATCTGACGATCCATCGGGTCGAGGGGGAGCTCTACCGCTACGACATCCCGCAGGACCGCCTGCACAACGACGCCGAGAACCGCTACATCGACGACATCCTCCGCATCATCACCGAACGGAACGACGCCCCGCTGACGCAGCGGCGCGAGCTCGGCGACCGCTTCGTCGGCATCTGCCGCGACTTCACGCTGCTGCACTGCTCGTTCCTGCGCCACGCGGGCATCCCGGCGCGGCTGCGGTCCGGGTTCGCCGACTACTTCGGCTCCGACGGCTTCCACTTCGACCATGTGGTCACCGAGTACTGGGACGAAGAGCGGGGGTGGCTGCTCGCCGACGCGGAGCTGACGGACCCGCTGGTCACGGACACCTTCAAGATCGAATTCGATCCCATGGACGTGCCCCGCGACCGTTTCCTCGTCGCGGGCTCGGCATGGCGGTCGATCCGCGCGGGCGAGGCGGACCCGAAGACGTTCGGACTCCACCTCCCGGACGGGCCGCTGGTCGGGGAGTGGTTCGTGGCGGGCAACATCCGGCTCGACCTCGCGGCGCTGAACAAGGTCGAGACGCTGCTGTGGGACGTCTGGGGGGTGGGCGCCGGCGGCGACGGGGACATGACGGACGAGATCCGCGAGCTGTACGACCAGGCCTCTCTGGTGGCGTGCGACGACGTGCCGTTCGACGCGGCGCGGAAGCTGTTCGCGGAGCACGACGGGCTGCGGACACCGAAGACGGTGCTGTCGCTTGCACCCTTCAACGGGCCCAGCCAGGTGACGTTGAGGTGACACGAGGCGCGGCCTGAGGCCCGGCCCGCCGCCGGTGCGTGGAACCTGCGCCCTGACGGGGGCAGTGGCCGGGGGCGCGCGGCGGGCAGTGGCCGGGCTGGTGGGTGGCGGGCACCGGCCGGGCAGGTGGGTCGCCGGAGCAGTAGCGGCCGAGCAGGAGGGTGGCCGGCGACGGGCAGTGGCCGAAGCCGAGCCGCGGCGCACCCGGCACCCGCGGCCGCCGCTCGGCTCCCGGCCCCGTCTGCCGCTACGAGGCGGCGCGCGCCGACAGCGCGTACGCCGTCACCGGGTCCCCCGCGAGCAGCGCATGGTCGGCGTCCGCGATGAGCCGGGCCCATCCGTCCGGGGTGCCGCCGGCCACCACATGGGCCTGGGCCGCGTCATGGGCGCGGGCGACGATCTCGTCGACCCGCTCGCATCGCCGTTGGAGCGGTCGGCATCGAGCGCCGCGGCGCTCGCGACCGGGCCGTTTCGGGCTGCGACAGACCAGTGTCAACGAGCCGGTGGAGACGGCGTCTTGCGGCTCCCTCGCCGGTCCCGCAAGCCGCGAGGGCCGCCGTCGAGCTGGTCGGCCAGGCACGCCAGGTACAGCGCCATGGTGGCGCGGTGCTCGCGCAGGGAGCGGCCGGTGATCTGCTCGATCTTGGCCATCCGGTAGACGACGGTGTTGCGGTGGATGTGCAGGGCCGCCGACGCCCGTACGAGATTGAACCCGCTCTCGCACCAGGCGATGACCGTGTCGCGCAGCACCGGCCAGTCGGACTGGGCGCGCAGACCCGCGGCGGTGAGGTCCAGCAGGCGGCTGCGGGCCGGCTGGCCCACGCCCGCGAGGACCTGGTGGACCCGCAGATCCGTGATGAGGTGCACGGGGGAGGCCCCCGCCGCCTGGCCGGAAGAGCCGCAGGTGACGCGGACGCCCAGGCGGAGCGCGTCGCAGGCGTCCTGGTACGAGGCGCGCAGGCCGCCGACGGAGGCGGCCGGTTCGCCGATGCCCGCGCGGGCGGTCAGGCCGTCCTGGGCGGCGATGACGTCGGTGATCCGACGGCAGTCGGCCACCAGGCTCGCCATCGCGCCCTCCGGTTGCCGGGCAGGAAGCCGGTGCAGCACGCCGATCCAGCCGGGAGCCGTGCTCGCGACGATGTCCTGGGGATCGGCGAACACCTCGCGTACGGTGCGGATCAGCTCTGAGCGGATCAGCGCCATGTCCCGCGTGGGGCCGGACGGGACGGGGGCGATGCGGGCAGGGCCGACCCGGGTGGGACCGACCCGGGTGGGACCGGCCTCTGCAGGGCCGCCCTGGCGGCGGGTGTCGCCGCCCGCATCGGGCACGGTCACCTCGAAGGCCACCGCGACCCGCTGCAGACGCAGGTCGAAGCCCAGCTCGGCGGCCCGGAACACCAGGAAGTCGCCCTCCACGACCTGCGGGTCGTACGAGGCGATGTCGGCGAGGAGCTTCTCGGCCGCCCGCTCGGCCAGCAGCCGGGAGCGCAGCATCACCGACTCGCGCAGCAGGATCTCCGTCTGGCGCTTCACCAGCAGCCCGAAGCGCCGCACCTGCGCGGGCGTACCGGTGATGCCGACCGTTCCCACCGCCTGCCCGTCCGTGACCAGCGGGAGTGTCACTCCAGGGCGTACGCCCTTGAGCTGCTGGGCCTGCGACGCGTTGTGCGTGGCGGGCTCCTGAGTGCGTATCACCTCGACGGACGCCTCGTGGAAGGAGCCGACCCGGCCGGCGTCGCCGCTGCCGATGACCATGCCGTCCGCATCGGTGATCAGGACGTTGAAGCCGATGACCGCGGAGGTGTCCCTGGCGATCTCCTGCGCCAGTGACGGGCTCAGCGCCGGTGACGGGCTCTGCATGGGCGTTTCTCCCGTCGAGGGGACACCGAGTGGGACGAACCGTACAGCCGACAGCGGGTTCTCAGCCACAGATTCGTACGAAGTGACCGATGACGGGCAACGGGTCCGTCCCTAGCGTTTGGGCACTGGCAACCCGCCGCCAGCACAGCGCGGTGACCGGCGGGTCTCTCCACCCCCGACTGCGGATTCCTGCATCCCCGACAGTGGATCCGCGACAGCGGGTTCCCCAGCCCTGATACGGAAGGCCCCAGCCGATGACCCGTGTGCGTTCGTTCGTCGCGGCCTTGTCCGCGATGCTCCTCCTCCCGGCGGCCGCCGCCTGCAGCTCGGGCGGCGGTGACGACCCGAAGAACGTGTCCGCGAAGACCGCCGCGCTGGGCACGCTCACCCCCGGCGTGCTGAAGGTGGCCGTGCAGCCGTACGCGCCCTACACCAGCGTCCAGGGCGACAAGATCGTCGGCCTTGACGGCGACATCCTCCAGTACGCGGCCGACAGGCTGGGCCTGCGGATCAAGCCCCAGGTGACGGACTTCGCGGGCATGCTCGCCGGGGTGCAGTCCCGCCGCGTCGACATCACCATCGGCGGTATCGCCTGGACCGCCGACCGGCAGAAGCAGGGCCTGTTCACCGATCCGCCGTACTACTCGCCGCCCGCGATGGCCGTCCGCTCCGGGAAGACGTACAAGACCGTCGACGACCTGAAGGGCCTGGATCTGGGCACCGTCGAGGGATACGTCTGGGTCAAGTCGATCCAGGCCGTGCCCGGCGCCAAGCTGCACGCCTACCCCGACGCCAACGGGGTCTTCGACGACCTCGGGGCGGGCCGCATCGCCGTCGGCTTCCTGGACCCGCTGATCATCATCGCGGCGCAGAAGGAACGCCCGGACCTGAAGATCGAAACCCAGTACATGACGCCTCCGAGCGCCGAACAGGTCAAGGCCAAGCCCGCCTACCAGTACTTCCAGCCGTACCAGACCGGCTTCTACCTGCCCAAGAAGGCCACCAAGCTCGAGAAGGCCATCTCCGCGCAGATCGACGCGATGTACGAGAACGGCGAGCTGGCGAAGCTCGTGAAGAAGTGGGGCGGTGACCCGGAGCAGTTCCTCAAGCCCGCCGCCGACGTCGCCACCTCGCGTCGGGGCGTGGACCGCCCCGACGACTGGACACCGCCGTCCATCGAGCAGTGAGAGGTTACGGAATGTCCGGTCTCTTCCAAGTCCCCTGGTCCGACTACCAGTCCGACCTGCTCGACGCCCTCGGCCGCACCGTCGCGTACACGGTCGTGAGCTTCGCCGGGGCGGTGGTCCTCGGCCTCGTCGTGGCGCTGCTGCGGCTGAGCAGGACCTGGCCGGCGCGCGCCATCGCCGCCGCCTACACCGAGGTGTTCAAGAACGTCCCGCTCCTCGCCATCATCTTCCTCACCTACTTCGGCCTGGCCTCGGTCGGCGTCCGGCTGGACGTCTTCACGGCCGGCTGCCTCAGCCTCGTCGTCTTCTACGCCGCGTACCTGTCGGAGATCTTCCGCTCCGCGATCAGCGGCGTGCACGCCGGGCAGACCGAGGCGGGCGAGGCCCTCGGGATCGGCAGGACGGGCATCTTCGGCCACATCGTCCTACCGCAGGCCCTCCGGCTGGCGCTCCCCGGCACCAACACCATGTTGGTCGACCTGCTGAAATCCACCTCGCTGCTCGTCACCGTCTCGGCGGCCGAGCTGATGTCCGAGGGCCGGCTGATCACCTCGGCCACCTTCCGCGCCCTCGAGGTGTATCTCGTCATCTCCGCCGTCTACTTCGCCCTCTGCTATCCCCTCTCGCAGCTCCTGCTGCTCCTCGAACGGAAGGTACGGGCGGGCGTCCCCCTGTCCCCGTGGCGGCGGCGCCGCCTGCGGGCGGCCCGCGCCCTGCTCGCCGCGGAGCCCACGGCGGGTGCCATCGTGAAGGAGGCGTCGGCATGACCGAGCCGGTCACCGCACCGAAGACCATCACGCCGGCGCCCCCGGAGGCCGTCGTACGGATCACCGGGCTGAGCAAGTCCTTCGACGGCCGGCTGGTCCTCGACGACGTACATCTGGATGTGCCCCGCGGCCGCATCGTCAGCATCATCGGGCAGAGCGGCGGCGGGAAGTCGACCCTGATGCGCTGCGTCAACCTGCTGGAACGCCCCGACCGGGGCACGGTCGAGATCGCCGGCGAGGTGGTCCACAGCGGCCGCCGCACGGTCTGCCGCGACCTGCCCCGGCTGCGCCGCACCGTCGGCATGGTCTTCCAGCGGTTCAACCTGTTCCCGCACCTCACGGCCGTGGAGAACGTCGTACTGGCGCAGCGCAAGGCGGGCGTCCCCGAACAGGAGGCGCTGGAGCGGGCCGTGACGCTGCTGCGCCGCGTCGGCGTCGCCCACCGGGCCCTCGCCCAGCCCGACCAGCTCTCCGGCGGCGAACAGCAACGCGTCGCCATCGCCCGGGCCCTCGCCCTCAAGCCGGAGGTGCTCCTCTTCGACGAGCCCACGTCGTCCCTGGACCCGGAGGCCACCCGGGAGGTGCTGAGCGTGATGCGCGAACTCGCCGCGGACGGCATGACGATGCTGCTCGTCACCCATGAACTGCCGTTCGCCCGCGAGGTGTCCGACCACGTCGTCTTCGTCGACGGCGGCCGGATCGTGGAGGAGGGCGGCCCGGACGAGGTCCTCGGCACCCCGAGTCAGGCCCGGACACAGGAGTTCCTGGCCTCGTACGGATCGACCGGCGTCCCCGGGTCCACGTCATGACGGCCGAGGTGGGTACGGCGGGAGCGATACGCGACGCACCCGTCGTGGTCGTCGGAGGCGGCGTCGTCGGCCTGTGCACGGCGTACTACCTGTCCGCGGCCGGCGTACCGGTGGAGGTAGTCGAACGGCGTGGCGTGGGTTCCGGTGTGTCCCGGGGCAACGCGGGATGGGTGTGCCTGAGCCACTCCACCCCCGTACCGGCCCCGGGCGTCCTGCGCTACGCCCTGCGGTCGCTGGGCCGCCCGGACTCACCGCTCTATCTCCGACCGCTGCCAGACCCGGCCTTCGTACGCTGGTTGTGGCGTTTCTGGCGCAGCAGCACACCCTCGGCGTTCCGGCGGGGCTACGCGGCCATCGCGGAACTGAACCGCACCACCTTCGACCTCTTCGACGGACTGCGCGAGGCCGGGGTCGACACGACGCTGAGCCGCCCGGGCATGGTGCACGCGTTCCTGTCGCCGGCCGAGGCACGTCACCACCTCGCGGTCCAGCGCGAGATGGCGGACGGCCGCTACGAACTCCCGGACGACGTCACCACGGGCGCCGAGGCCCACCTGTTGGACGCGGCACTGTCGCCGGCGGTACGGGCGGCCTATCTCGTCCGCGGCGAGGGGGTGGTCGACCCGGAGGCGTTCGCGCGTGCGCTGGGCGATGCGCTCACGGCCTCCGGAGTGAAGATCCACGAGAACGCGGAGGCCACCGGGATCCGTTCGCTCGGGGGACGGGTCACCGCCGTGCGCACGGCGCAGGGCGAGATCCCCTGCGCGGCCGTCGTCATCGCGGCCGGAATGCGCTCCCCGGCCCTCCTGCACTCCCTGGGGCACCGCCTGCCCCTCCAGGCGGGCAAGGGCTACAGCTTCTCCGTGGACCTCGACCCGGTACCGGAGCACACCCTGTACTTCGGCGAGCGCAGGGCCGTCGCCTCACCGATCGGCGGCACCACCCGGATCGCCGGAACGATGGAACTGAGCGGCAACAACAACCGCCTCGACTGGCGCCGCATCGTCGCCGTCGCCCGCGCGAGCCGCCACTACCTGCGCCGCTGGTTCGACGACCCCGACGACCTGGTCACCCTGATCCGCGACCCCTGGGTCGGCGGCCGCCCCTTCCTCCCGGACGGCCTCCCCCTGATCGACCGCGTCCCGGGCCACACCAACGCCTACGCGGCCACGGGCCACGGCATGCTCGGCGTCACGCTGGGCCCGGTGACCGGGCACCAGCTCGCGCAGTACGTGGTCACCGGGCGCCGCCCCGAGTCCCTGGAACGGTTCCGGTTCGACCGGTTGCGGAGCTGAGGGGTGAGCTCCCGGATGCCTCCGACTCCCCTTCCACCTCATCTGCAACGGGCGCCTTGCGGATGACAAGGGAGAGCAGCGCCGCCACCGCGCACAGTACGCCGATGGCCACCCACACCATGTCGTAGGTGCCGACCAGGTCGCGCGTGACACCGGCCGCGAACGCGACGAGGGCAGCACCCACCTGATGGGCGGCGTTGACCCAGCCGAAGACGATGGCGCTGTCCTCGTCGTAGAACTCGCGGCACAGCGCGACGATCGGAGGCACCGTCGCCAGGTCGAGGAGCCCGAACAGCACGACGAACCCCACCATCGAGGCCTGCACGGTCGGGGCCATCATCACCGGCAGGAACAGCAACAGCAGACCGCGTAGGGCGAAGTAGGCGGCGAGGAGGCGCCGTGCGTCGTAGCGGTCGGTGAGCCAGCCCGAGGCGACGGTGCCGCCGACGTTGAAGACGCCGATGACGGCGAGCAGCGAGGCTGCGACGGTCGTCGGCATGCCGTGGTCGTGCGCGGCGGGCGTGAAGTGCGTCCACATGATGCCGTTGGTCGAGGCGCCGCAGATCGCGAACGCCCCGGCCATCAGCCAGAACGGTACGGTCCCGGCGGAGTCGCGCAGCACACACAGCGCCCGTCGTGCCGCACCCGGCACCGGCGGGGGCTTGGGCGTGAACTCTTCGGCGCCGTAGGCCTTCAGGCTCACGTCCGCCGGGTGGTCGCGCAGCAGCAGCCATACGAGCGGGCTCACCACCAGGGCACCCAGGGCCAGGGATACGTTGGCGGGGCGCCACGCGTACGTGTCGACCACCCACGCCAGCAACGGCAGGAAGACCATCTGACCCAGGACGCTGGCCGAGGCGAGGACGCCGGTGACCAGGCCGCGCCGCCGTACGAACCAGCGGTTGGTGACCGTTGCCGCGAAGGCCATCGCCATGGAGCCCGTGCCGAGGCCGACGAGCAGGCCCCAGAAGAGGGTGAGTTGCCAGGCGGCGTTCATGACAGTGGTGAGCAGCGCGCCGGCCGAGATGACCAGGAGCGCACAGGCCACTACTCGGCGGATGCCGAACCGGTCCATCAGGGCCGCGGCGAAGGGCGCGGTCACCCCGTACAGGACCATGTTCACCGAGGAGGCGAAGCCGATCGAGCCGCGCGACCAGTGGAACTCGTCGTGCAGTGGATCGAGCAGCAGTCCTGGCATCGTGGAGAACGCGCCTGCGACGACGATGGTCAGTCCGGCCACGGCGGCGACCCACCAGGCGCGGTGGATGCCGCGCGGGTCGCGGGCGGTGGGGGAGTGCTCGGAACTCAGCGTCATTCGGCAATCCAGTGGGGGTAGGCGCGCGCGTGGCCGGACCGGCTCAGGCGCCTTACCGCCCAGGCGCGTGTCAAACCGCCGTGACCAGAGCTAGTTGTGTTGTTCGGTGTCCAGGGCGGCGCGGAGCCAGTCGTGGGCGGCGCCGAGGGTGGGGGCGTGCGGAGTGGCGAGTTCGGCGGCGAGTTGCCAGTAGCGGTCCATCACGGGGTGGGCGGACCGGTCGAGTCGGAGGCTCAGCCGGCGGCGGAAGGCGGGGGTGTCCTGGGCGCCGTGGGCGCCGGCGTAGGCGGATACGAAACAGTCGAGTGCCTCACCGTCGTGCGGCGCCCGCCCGGTACGCAGGGCCGGCGCGACCAGCTCGTACGCCTCGCCGAGGCCGCCGTAGAGCACGGCCGGGCGGTACTCCGGATCGCGCTCCGGGGGTGGGGGCCGCCAGTCGTGGCCCGGGGGGCAGGGCATCGTGGCGAGGGCGTGCAGCCGGGCGAAGGCCAGTACCTGGGCCGGGGTGGGATCCGCGGGCGGCTGCGGCACGGCGGCGTCGAGGATCCACGAGACCATCCGGGCCGGAAGCCGTACGGGCAGCACGCGCCGCCAGAAGCGGGCCAGTGCGGCCGTGTCCGGCGGGGCGGCGACCGCGCCGATCAGCCGCAGCCGGTCGGCGCGCTCCTCGGCGGTGCAGTCCCGCAGCAGGTGCAGCGCGGCCTCCCGCCAGCGCAGGGCGGCCAGTCGGGAGCCGAGCTCCTTCAACTGCCCGGCGATGACGTCCTCCAGCGCGTCCTCCCGGTCGAGCACCCGGTCGATGTCGCCGACCGCCAGGTCGAGGGTCCGCAGCGAGCGGATCAGGCGGAGCCGGTCGATCGCCTCGGAGCCGTACCGGCGGTGGCCCCCGGCACTGCGGGCGGCCTCGGGCAGCAGGCCGCGATCGGAGTAGAAGCGGACGGTCTTCACGGTGACGCCCGCGCGCTCGGCGAGCTCCCCGATGCTCAACATGCCGTCGTCGGCCACGACTTGAACCTCCCTCAGGGGGAGTTCCTACCGTACCGGCGGGCGCGGACGGCCGATCGGACCGCCTGCGCCGACCGAGACGGGCGATCAGGCCATCCGCGGGGACCGGGATGGCCGAGGAGGCGATCATGGCGGCGTTCGTACTGGTGTCGGGCTGCTTCACCGGCGGCTGGATCTGGCAGGAGGTGGCCGACCGGCTGCGGAAGTCGGGTGCCGAGGTGCACCCGGTGACCCTCACCGGCATGGGGGACCGCCGCGACGAGGCGGTCCCCGGCACGGACCTGGAGACGCACATCGAGGACGTGGTGCGGCTGATCGACGGCGTGGACGCGCCGGAGGTGGTGATCGTCGGCCACGACTACGGCATCCACCCGGTGCTGGGCGCCGCCGACCGCCGCCCGGAGCGGATCACGCGGATCGTGTACCTGGACGCGGGCATGCCGCAGGACGGCGACGCGGCCCTGAAGCTGGTGCCGGACCAGGAGGTCCGGCGGAGGCTGCTCGGCCGGTCCGTGCAGGCCGGGTCCGTGCAGGCCGGAGATGACTGGCAAATCCCCGCGCCCGCCTCCGACGAGTGGCAGCGCTGGGGCAGTACCGCCGGACTCCCGGACGAGGCACTGGCCCGGCTGACCCGCCTCGCCGCCCCACAGCCGGCGGGCACGCTCACCCGACCGCTCAGGCTCTCGGGCGCGGTCGCCGCACTGCCCACCACCGGCGTCCTCTGCACCGGGAGCGGCCTGAACATCGCCCTGATCGAGGACCTGGTCGCGGGCGGCCTGCCGCAGTTCCAGGCCCTCGCCGACCCCGAGGTGGGCTTCTTCGAACTCGCCACCGGGCACTGGCCGATGCTCTCCTGCCCCGACGAGCTGACCGAGGTGCTGATCAGGGCCGCGGCGGGAGAGGGGCACCGGATCACCGCGACCGGCAAGGTGCCCGCGTACCTCCGGCCCTTCGTGCTGGACGTACCGGAGCGACCCCGCGAGCGGGTCGGACGGATCGATCTCTACGTCCCCGACGAGCCCCCCGAGGGCGCCGAGGATGCTGAGGCCGAGGGGCCCCGTCCGGCGGTGGTGTTCGTCCACGGTGGCCCGGTCCCCGCCGACCTCCAACCCACACCGCGGGACTGGCCGGCCTTCATCGGCTACGGCCGGTACGCCGCGAGCCTGGGCGTGTTCGGCGTGACCCTGGACCACCGCCTGCACGATTTCGACGACTACGGTCGCGCCGCCGAGGACATCGCCGAAGCCGTCGAAGTGCTCCGGGCCGATCCGCGCATCGACCAGGAGCGCATCGCGCTGTGGTACTTCTCCGGTGGCGGGCTGCTGCTCGCGGACCAGCTCGCCGAGCCCCCGTCATGGCTGCGGTGCGCGGCGGTGACCTATCCCGTCCTCGCGCCGCTGCCCGCCTGGGGAGCCGTGGATCCCCGCTTCCGCCCGGCCGCCGCGGTGAGCGCCGCGGGACGGCTGCCGATCGTGCTGACCAGGGTCGGCCTGGAGAACGCCGAGATCGCCGCCACGGTCGAGGAGTTCCTGGCCGCCGCCAAGGCGTGCGGGGCCGACGTCGAGGTGATCGACGTGCCGGACGGACACCACGGTTTCGACACGATCGACCACAGCGAGCAGTCCCGCCACGCCGTCGAACGCGCGATGCGGACCGTCCTGGCCCACCTGCACGACTGACCCGACCCGAGCGGCCTCCCGATGGGCCGCCCGGTCGCACCACCCCGCCCTGCCGGACCACGCCGGGGTGCGGCTGCCCCCTATTGGCGAAGTCCGGTTGACGATGGCCGCAAGCTCGCGGCTGACCATGAGCAGGGACGGCAGAGACTGCCGGTGGGTGTCCACGCCTCCTCGCCTGGCTGGACCCGCGCCATGCCCAAGCAGCGGATCTACGGCGAAAACCTACGGCCCCTGTGCGAGGTGTTGGCGCACTTCGCCGAGCACGACTTCGGGGACTCCGAATGGGAGGTCGTCGAGGCGGCCCTGCCGGGAACGGACATCGAGCGTGATGCGTGGTACAGCCACCGGCTGACCGGCCGACGCACGTTCACCGTGCAGATCGCGGCAGTGCCGGATTCGAGAGACGTCTTCGTCGAGACCTACGGGGTGTGCGGTGGCCGCGGAAAGTTCCTCTTCGCAGGGGTGCTGCACGTGCTCCGCAAGTATCGCGTGAGCTGATCTGGGTGGAGTGCTCTTCCTGCCGTTGGAAGAGAAAGCGAAGGCCGCAGCGGAGGATCTGACCCTGTTCCGATCGCGCGGTTCGCCGCAGCGTGGCGTCGGCGGCGGCCCTGGTGCCATTCACAGAAACGGCCGTCGGCCGCGCCTTCCGAGAGCGGAAGAACACGGCCGACGGCCCACAGACGGCCCAGGAGAGCGGAAACCCGCTCTGACCTGCGGCGATCTTAGATGTCGAAGTACAGCTCGAACTCGTGCGGGTGCGGACGCAGCTGGATCGGGGCGATCTCGTTGGCGCGCTTGTAGTCGATCCAGGTCTCGATCAGGTCGGAGGTGAAGACACCGCCGGCCTGCAGGTACTCGTTGTCCTCCTCGAGCGCGTCGAGGACGGCGGGCAGCGAGGTCGGGACCTGCGGGACGCCTGCGTGCTCCTCGGGAGCGAGCTCGTAGAGGTCCTTGTCGATCGGCTCGGCCGGCTCGATCTTGTTCTTGACGCCGTCGAGGCCCGCGAGGAGCAGCGCCGAGAACGCCAGGTACGGGTTCGAGGACGGGTCCGGGGCGCGGAACTCGACGCGCTTGGCCTTCGGGTTCGAGCCCGTGATCGGGATACGCATGGCCGCGGAGCGGTTGCGCTGCGAGTAGACCAGGTTGACCGGGGCCTCGAAGCCGGGGACCAGGCGGTGGTACGAGTTCACCGTCGGGTTGGTGAAGGCCAGCAGCGACGGGGCGTGCTTCAGGATGCCGCCGATGTAGTAGCGGGCGGTGTCCGAGAGGCCCGCGTAGCCCTGCTCGTCGTAGAACAGCGGGTCGCCGCCGTTCCACAGGGACTGGTGGACGTGCATGCCCGAGCCGTTGTCACCGAAGATCGGCTTCGGCATGAACGTCGCGGTCTTGCCGTTGCGCCAGGCGACGTTCTTCACGATGTACTTGAAGAGCATCAGGTCGTCGGCAGCGGCCAGCAGCGTGTTGAACTTGTAGTTGATCTCGGCCTGGCCGGCGGTGCCCACCTCGTGGTGCTGGCGCTCGACCTGCAGACCGGCCTTGTTGAGCTCGAGGGAGATCTCGGCACGCAGGTCGGCGAAGTGGTCGACCGGCGGGGCCGGGAAGTAACCGCCCTTGTAGCGGACCTTGTAACCACGGTTGTCCTCGAGCGCGCCGGTGTTCCAGGCGCCGGCCTCGGAGTCGATGTGGTAGAAGGCCTGGTTCGACTCGGTCGCGAAGCGCACGGAGTCGAAGACGTAGAACTCGGCCTCCGGACCGAAGTACGCGGTGTCCGCGATACCGGTCGACGCGAGGTAGGCCTCGGCCTTCTTCGCCACGTTGCGCGGGTCGCGGCTGTACTGCTCGCCCGTGATCGGGTCGTGGATGAAGAAGTTGATGTTGAGGTGCTTGTCCTTGCGGAACGGGTCCAGGCGAGCCGTGGACAGGTCCGCGCGCAGCGCCATGTCCGACTCGTGGATGGCCTGGAAACCACGGATCGACGAGCCGTCGAACGCAAGCTCCTCGGTCGGGTCGAACGCCTCCACCGGGACCGTGAAGTGCTGCATCACGCCCGGCAGGTCGCAGAACCGGACGTCGATGAACTTGACGTCCTCGTCTGCGATGAACTTCTTGGCCTCGTCGGCGTTCTGGAACATCCAGCTCCTCCTATCCCGGCCCGGACAGGACGCGGGTGTTGTAGCTCGTTCGTGAGCCAGTGCGGTGGCACACGCTGCACCCGACCATAGGGAGGCCGAGTTTCTCTGGCGTGACCCATTTGTTTCGTCGAAGTTAACCGCCCCCGTCGTCTCCTCCCTCTCTACCACCCCGGCCCCCGGAGCGCATATAGGGGCGCAGTACCGTGGACGGGTGAACAACAGGCAAGCAATCGGATCGTGGCTCTCGGGACCGCGCCAGGCGGCCGAGGACATGGGCGTCGACTTCGGTTACCGGGGTGAGCAGCTCGGTCTGCCGAAGGAGGGGCCGGGTTCCGTGGCGCCGCTCGGCCGGCGCGTCGGGGCGATCGTCGTCGACTGGGGGCTGTGCGTGCTGATTGCATCCAGTCTGATCACGGGCAGCTATGACCAGGCCACCAGCTCCTGGGCCCTGCTGATCCTCTTCGTACTCAACGTGCTCACCCTCGGCACCCTCGGCTTCACCCCGGGCAAGCGCTTCTTCCGGCTGCGCGTCGTAGGCGTGGACGGCGGCCGGCTCGGGATCGGCCGGGTCCTGGCTCGCAGCGTCCTGCTGTGCCTGGCGATCCCCGCCCTGATCTGGGACCGCGACAGCCGCGGCCTGCACGACCGCCTGGCCCGCGCCGTCCAGGTCCGGATCTGAGGCTCACGGCGACGACACGGCGCCCGGTCCTACTACGACGATGGGGCGCCCGGAACCACTCGGTTCCGGGCGCCCCATCGTCGTAGTAGGACCGGCGACAGTGTCAGCGCATCTTCGGGCCGCCGCGCGGCATCCGCATGCCCTTGGGCATGGGGCCCTTCGGCAGCGGCATGTTGCTCATCAGGTCGCCCATCGCGCGCAGCCGGTCGTTGGTCGTGGTGACCTGCGGGCCGGTGAGGACGCGGGGGAACTTCAGCAGGGTCGTGCGGAGCTTCTTGAGCGGGACCTCGCCCTCGCCGTCGCCCACGATCACATCGTGCACCGGCACGTCCGCGACGATGCGGGCCATCTTCTTCTTCTCGGCTGCCAGGAGGCCCTTCACACGGTTCGGGTTGCCCTCGGCGACCAGGACGATGCCGGCTTTGCCGACGGCCCGGTGCACGACGTCCTGGCTGCGGTTCATGGCCACCGCCGGGGTCGTCGTCCAGCCGCGGCCGACGTTGTCCAGCACCGCGGCGGCCGCGCCCGGCTGGCCCTCCATCTGCCCGAAGGCGGCACGCTCGGCCCGGCGTCCGAAGACGATCGCCGTCGCAAGGAAGGCGAGCAGGAAGCCCAGGATGCCGAGATAGATGGGATGACCGATCAGAAAGCCGATCGCGAGGAAGACACCGAAGGTGACGATTCCCACAGTCGCGAGAACAAGACCGATCTTCTTGTCGGCCTTGCGGGTCATCTTGTAGGTCAGGGCGATCTGCTTGAGCCGCCCGGGGTTTGCAGCGTCCGCTGCAGTTTCCTTCCTCGCCATGTCCTGAAGTCTACGTGGCCCGGGAAGTGCCTACGACGTGCGGGTTGCCACGGCCTCCTCGAGAACCCGCTGCGCCTCGACCCGGTCCTTGGCGCGGCGCCGGTCCTCGAGCACCGAGGTCCAGGCGTTGCGGCGTGCGGTGCGCTGTCCGCCGCTCATGAGCAGCGACTCGACGGCGCGCAGTGCGTTGGTGAACGACGGAATGGCGGTGGCGCGTACGGGCGCGGCCTGCATGGTGTGGATCCCCCTCGATAGCGGCGTGGAAGCGGGTGCTGAGGGCCCGGGTGTACGGGCGACGGTTGTGCGGTGCACGTTGCGTAGACCCAGCGTCACTGATTGGTGTTACCAGGGCGTGACCGAGCGGTCAAACGCGAATGAAACCCCGATGCGGTGGGGTGAAACGCCGACGCGGCCCCGGCTGTGCCCCTCATCTGCGGGGACTGCCGGGACCGCGTCGAATCGGCCACTACCGGTCGGTAGCCTCTTGTGCTCAGATTCACACAGTCGCCTGACCCAGTGTCGGGCGCCCGTGCCTGCCGTCTGTGCCGGACGGCTTGCGTCAGGCGGTCTGCGTCAGACGGCCTGCGACGCCACGTACGCGCCGCGCTTCTCGATGGCCATCTGGTACAGCCGGCCGGCGCGGTACGAGGAGCGCACCAGCGGGCCGGACATCACGCCGGAGAAGCCGATCTCCTCGGCCTCCTCCTTCAGCTCCACGAACTCCTGCGGCTTGACCCAGCGCTCCACGGGGTGGTGGCGCACGCTCGGGCGCAGGTACTGCGTGATCGTGATGAGCTCGCAGCCCGCGTCGTGCAGCTGCTGCAGCGCATCGCTGATCTCCGCGCGCTCCTCGCCCATGCCGAGGATCAGATTCGACTTGGTGACCAGGCCGGCCTCGCGGGCCTCGGTGATCACCTTCAGGGAGCGCTCGTAACGGAAACCGGGACGGATGCGCTTGAAGATCCGCGGAACGGTCTCGACGTTGTGCGCCAGCACCTCGGGACGGGACGAGAAGACCTCGGCCAGCTGCTCCGGGACCGCGTTGAAGTCGGGGATGAGCAGCTCGACCTTGGTGCGGCCCGCCTCGCGTTCGGCGGTCATGGCGTGAATCTGCCGCACCGTCTCCGCGTACAGCCAGGCGCCGCCGTCCTCCAGGTCGTCGCGCGCGACGCCGGTGATCGTGGCGTAGTTCAGGTCCATCGTGACGACGGACTCGCCGACGCGGCGGGGCTCGTCACGGTCGAGCGCCTGGGGCTTGCCGGTGTCGATCTGGCAGAAGTCGCAGCGCCGCGTGCACTGGTCGCCACCGATGAGGAAGGTCGCCTCGCGGTCTTCCCAGCACTCGTAGATGTTCGGGCAGCCCGCCTCCTGGCAGACCGTGTGCAGGCCCTCGCTCTTCACGAGTTTCTGCAGGGCGTTGTACTCGGGGCCCATCTTCGCCCGGGTCTTGATCCACTCGGGCTTGCGCTCGATGGGGGTCTGGCTGTTGCGGACCTCCAGGCGCAGCATCTTGCGTCCGTCGGGTGTGACTGCGGACACGTCGGGCGCCCCTCTCTCCGTTGCGCGGCTTTCGATTCGTCGGCGCACACCAGCGTACGCCCGTGCTGTGCACGCCCTTGCCTCCGGGCAACCTCCGAGAACGGGGGTGCATTCCCGGGAGCGGGCGTGCCGGCTATGCCGGGGTCCGCTCGATCTCGCGCGGCTTCAGCTCCGCGTTCTGCAGGATGTCGCGCAGATGCTTTTCGGCCACCGGCAGGACGTCCGCGATGGTGATGTCCTGGCCCAGCTCGTTCGCCAGCGAGGCCACGCCCGCGTCGCGGATGCCGCAGGGCACGATGCGGTCGAACCAGGTGTTGTCCGGGTTCACGTTCAGCGCGAAGCCGTGCATGGTCACGCCCTTCGCGACGCGGATGCCGATGGCGGCGACCTTGCGGTCCTCGCGGCGCTGGCCGGCGTTGGACGGGGCGTACTCCGGGCCGTTCAGCCGAGGGTCGAACTCCTCGTCCTGCAGCCGCGGGTCGAAGTCGAGCGAGAGGCCGCCGAGCGACGGGCGCTGCTCCACGGGATCGCCGAGCACCCATACTCCGCTGCGGCCCTCTACCCGAGTGGTCTCCAGGCCGAAGTCCGCGCACGTACGGATCAGGGCCTCCTCGAGGCGGCGCACGTGGGCGACGACGTCGACGGGCCGGGGCAGCTTCACGATCGGGTAGCCCACCAGCTGGCCCGGGCCGTGCCAGGTGATCTTGCCGCCGCGGTCCACGTCGATGACCGGGGTGCCGTCGAGGGGGCGCTCGCTGTCCGCCGTGCGCCGACCGGCCGTGTAGACGGGCGGATGCTCAAGCAGCAGGCAGGTGTCGGGGATCTCGTCCGTGAAACGGGCGGCGTGCACACGGCGCTGCTCGTCCCAGGCGTCCTGGTAGTCGACGGCGTCCGCACCGAATCCCATGCGGACGAACCGCAGTTCATTCACGGCAAGTGCCTCCTAAAACCTTCACCATGCACATAAGCCCCTCCGTCACTGTACGGGCATGCCGGGCACGGGGTCCCGGTCGGTCCTCCGCCGGTCCTCGTACGCCCCCGGCACGCGTCCTCGACCGCCCCTCCGGCCGCTCGCCGTCAGGTCCTCCAGGAAATCCTCACACGATCGGATGAATGCAGGTCGTGGCCGGGAGGAGGGGCCCTGGCGACCGCTAAATTCGCGCCAGTTCCCTCTGCGAGTCATGAGGGTTCCTTGTGTGAAGTCATGAGGGATGTACCGCGGCCCGGAAGGCAGGAGACCGCACAGCAGATGACGGAACGACCTCCGCAGCGCACCGCCAACCGCCAGCTCGCCGCGCTCATAGCAGAGGCAGGATTCTCCAACGCCGGCCTGGCTCGCCGCGTCGACCAGCTCGGTCTCGAGCACGGGCTCGACCTCCGGTACGACAAGACATCGGTGACCCGCTGGCTGCGCGGCCAGCAGCCCCGGGGCACCACGCCCGCGCTGATCGCCGAGGTCTTCACCCGGCGCCTCGGACGGCGGCTGACCGCCCAGGACCTCGGGCTCGACGCGTGTGCGCCGGTCTACGCGGGCCTGGAGTTCGCGGCGACTCCGGAAGAGGCCGTCGACATCGTCAGCGGGCTGTGGCGCAAGGACTCGGGCAGCCACGCGGAGCTCCGCAAGATCGCCTTCACCCCGGCGGGGCTCGTCGTGCCCAGCCGGGACTGGCTGATCGGCCGCGCCGACGACCGCGTGGGCCGCGGCGACCAGCTCCCGGCCGTCGGACGCGTGCCTGCGCAGGGACGGCCCGCGGGACCCCGGCCCGTGCCTTCCGCCGTCGGCCGGGGGAGCGCGGGAGCCGAGCGCGCGTCCGGGCAGAAGGTGAGCAGCGGCGACATCGCGGCGCTGCGCTCTGTCGGCGAGCTGTTCCGCACGCTCGACCACGCCTACGGCGGCGGGCACGCACGGCAGGCACTCGTCCGGTATCTGGAGCACGAGGTCGAGCCGATGCTGCGCGGGACGTACGGCGAGCAGACGGGCCGCCGTCTCTTCGCCGCCGCGGCCGACCTGACCTGCCTCGCCGGCTGGACGTCGTTCGACATCGCGGCGCACGGCCTGGCCCAGCGGTACTTCGTGCAGGCGCTGCGGCTGTCCCAGGCCGCGGGGGACCGGGCGTACGGCTCGTATGTATTGGTCACCATGAGCCGCCAGGCGGTGTATCTCGGCCACGGGCGCGAGGCCGTACAGCTGGCCAGGGTCGCCCAGCAGGGCGTCGGCACGTCCGCCCCGCCCGTCGTACAGGCGCTCCTGCACGCCGTCGAGGCGCGCGGGCACGCCGTGCTCGGGGAGGTACGGGCGTGCACGGCGTCGCTCGCGCGGGCCGAGCGCGCGCTCGACGCGGCGCGCCCCGGGGACGACGTGCCGCAGTGGGCGCGCAGCTTCGACGAGGCGCAGCTCGCGGACGAGTTCGGGCACTGTCACCGCGACCTCCAGCAGTACCGGGCCGCGGTGCAGCACGCCGAGCGCTCGCTGCAGCTGCACCCGCACGGGTTCGCACGCAGCCGTCTGCTCTGCCGCGTGGTCCTGGCCTCCGCCCGGCTCGGCCTCGGCGAACTCGACCAGGCCTGCAGGCTGGGCGCGGAGGCCGCGGGCCAGGCCGCGGAGATGCGGTCGGTACGGGCCGTCGAGTACGTGCGCGACTTCGAGCGGCGCCTCGAGCCGTACCGGGACGCGGCGCCCGTGCGGGGATATCGGGACAAGGTGGCGGCGCTGGGGTAGGCGCGGGCGCCGGGCGGGTTTCGGTGGCCTGTTTCGGGTGCGCTTCGATCAGGCGGCCGTGGACACGGGGTCCGCGGCGTCCGACAGGTCCACACCGAGGTCGCCGGCCAGGACGTGTGCGGCGCGGCGGCCCGAGTGGAGCGCTCCCTGCACCGTGCTCGTGTCCCGGTGATCGCCGCACACGTACAGGCCCGCCAGGAGCCGCACCGGGCGGTGCAGATCGTGCGGGGCCGGCATCGCGGGCACGGCCTCCGGATCGTGGTGGACGGCCAGCGTCTCCCAGCCGGAGGTCGACGTTCCGTACAGGTCGGCCAAGTGCGCGCGCACCAGGGCGTCCAGGCCTGGCGGGGGCGGGCCGAGGACGGTCGACGAGACGAGCGTGCGGCCGGCAGGGGCGCGCGACGGGTCGACCTGGCTGACCACCGCCGTGTACGCGACGGGGCCGCGGCGGTCGGCGTCGAGCAGCAGCTCCGGCTCGGCGAGCGGCGGTTCCGAGGTGGCGTGGTGCACCACCGTCACCGGGTGGAAGGACGGCACGCGCAGCCCCGGCAGCAGCTCGGCTGCGGCGCGGGCGCCGGTCGCCAACAGCACGGAACGGCATGCGAGTTCGCCGTGGTCCGCCGTCCTCACGGAGGTGGTGGACACCTCTGTGACGCGTACACCGGTGCGTACCGTGCCCGGTGGCAGCGCGGCCGCCAGTAGCTCCGGCAGGGCGTCGGCGCCGCCCTCCGGCAGGCACAGGCGGCCGCGGGCGAAGGCGTGCAGCGCCAGGTCCGCGCACCGGCTCGACGTCGTCAGGCCGGGGTCGCTCAGCAGGGCCGAGAGCAGCGGGCGCAGAAAGCCGTCGACGGTGCGGGACGGCAGGCCACGCGTGGCGAGGGCCTGGGCGGCGGGGAGTTCAGGGCGGGTCAGTAACCGCTCCGCCGGGGTGGCGGCGAGGCGCCCCAGGGCCGCGGAGAGCCGGGCCTGGTCGAGGGCGCCGCCGAGTGGGGTTGCCGGGCGTGCGGTGCGGGGAGCGCGAGGGGCGTTTGCGAGCGCACGTGCTGCTATGAGTGCGCTCCTTGCGCCACTCCGTGCGCCGGCCCTTGCGCCCTTTGTGCTGCGGCTCGTCGCCGGCTGTCCGGCGCGGTGATGGCGGCCGTCGCTGTGCACCAGGACCCCGGGTGAGAAGGGGCGGAGCACGAGCGCGTCGAGTCCCGGAGTGCGGGCCAGTTCGGGACACGAGGTGAACAGCAACTGGCCGATCCGGTCGAGTCGGAAGCCGTCGACCTTCTCGGTCGACATTCGGCCGCCCGCGTAAGGGGCGGCCTCCAGGACGACGGTGGTTACACCGGCCCTGGTCAGGTGGTGCGCGGCCGCGAGTCCCGCGACTCCGGCTCCCACGATGACGACGTCCGCAGTCTTCACCGGCTCTAGCACGTGCCCCTCCCCGAGTTGCGCGGCTGGTGGAGACGTCATGCCCCCAACAGCCGTTCGGAATGCAGGAGTTCGCAAGGCGCCCGTGGCACGTCCCGGGGGTCGGCGGGCGTCGCATCGCGCATGCCACGGTGTCGGGTGCAGGGCACGGTGGCGGTGCCCCTCAGACCAGTGGCGCCCCGACGTCAGGTGAGCGCAGAGCGCACCGCGTCCTCGACCCCCGGGAACGCGAAGGCGAACCCGGACTCCAGGAGCCGGGTCGGCAGGACCCGTTGGCTCGTGAGGATCTCGCGGGACATCTCCCCGAGAGCGGCCCGCAGCACCGGCGCAGGTACGGGGAACACGGCCGGCCGGCGCAGAACGCGCGCCATCGCCTCGGTCACCTCACGGTTGGTGACCGGATGCGGCGCCGTCAGATTGACCGGCCCGGACAGTTCCCCGGTGTCCAGCAGATGCCGCAGCGCGGCCACCTCGTCGTGCAGCGCGATGAAACTCCAGTACTGCCGTCCGTCGCCAAGCCGCCCGCCCAGCCCCGCCCTGAAGAGCGGGAACAGCCGGCCCCACGCGCCTCCTTCGCGCGCCACCACCAGGCCGCTGCGCGCGAACACGGTGCGGATGCCCGCCTCTTCGGCGGCCGCCGCGGCCTCCTCCCACTGCACGACCATCGAGGGCAGGAAACCGTCCCCCGGAGGCGCGCTCTCGTCCACCGCACGGTCGCCCGTGTCGCCGTAGAAGCCGATCGCGCTGCCGGACAGGAACACCCGCGGCGGCTCGTCCAGGGAGGCGACCGCGTCGGCGAGCGCCGCCGTGCCGAGGACCCGGCTGTCGCGGATCTCCTGCTTGTACGCCGCCGTCCACCGGTGGTCGCCGATCCCGGCTCCCGCCAGGTTCACCAGGGCGTCGCAGCCCGCAAGGCCCGCCGTGTCCACGTACTGCCGCTTCGGATCCCACTCGACCTCGTCCGGCGCCCGAGGAGGGCGCCGGACGAGCCGTACCACCTCGTGGCCGTCCGCGGTGAGCGAGCGCACCAGCGCCGTACCGATGAGGCCGCTCGAGCCGGCCACGGCAATCCGAGATCGCTGCATGGCCCCATCCTGCCGCCCGATGCCGCGGAGCGGACGGCACCCCCGCCGTACAGTGACCCCCATGCCCGTTCCGTACATACGATTCGCGCTGCCTGACGACGACGAGGCGCTCGGGCGTCTCGACCGTGCGACCTGGTCGACGCTGCATGCGGTCAGGCCCAGGGAACAGCCTCCGTACGAACCCTTCTTCAGCGAACGCTTCGGGCCCCGCGACCATCTCGTCGCCGAGACCGGCGGCCGGATCGTGGGCTACGTCCGGATGGGCTTCGCGATTCCGCTGCCGTCGAACGTGCATGTGCGGCAGATACAGGGGCTCGCCGTCGCCGACGAGGCGCGCGGCCAGGGCGTGGGCCGGGCGCTGATCCGGGCGGCCGTGGACGAGGCCCGCCGCCAAGGCGCCCGCCGCATCACCCTGCGCGTCCTCGGCCACAACACCCCCGCCCGCAAGCTCTACGAGTCGGAGGGCTTCGTGGTCGAGGGGGTGCAGCCGGGCGAGTTCTATCTCGACGGCGAGTACGTGGACGACGTGCTGATGGGGCGGGGCCTCTAGGTCATGGGCCGACCGGAACGGTACGGTCCGGCGTGCGGTCGTGCCCCCGGCGTAGGAGCGTGAAGGAAGCGGCCGGGAAAGCGAGGGGGCGGCCGGAAGGAGTGCGGTGATGAGCGGGGCCGCGTCTCGGCGCCAGGACTACGAGGAGCGCGCCTGGCTGCGCGGGGCGCCGCCGCCCCGCTGGCTCCGCCTACTGCCCCTCGTACTTCTCGTCGCGCTCACCGCCGCCGGTCTCGCCACCTCGCGCAAGTTCGACGTCGGCTTTCTGCTCGCCGCGATCCCGCCGCTGGCCGCGCTCTCGTACGGGCCCGCGGTCACGGCCCTGCTCGGCGGCATCGTCCTCGTCCTGCTTGACGCTCCGCCCATCGACCTCGGTCGACCGGGCGAGATCGACCTGGCGACGGTCGCCTTCATCGCCCTCCTCAGCGTGGTCATCGCCTGGGTGCGCGGCCGCCGCGACGCCCAGCTGATCACGGTGAGCGCGGTCGCCGAGGCGGTCCAGTTCGCCGTGCTGCCGCCGCTGCCCGAGCGCGTGGGGCCCGTGCGCTGCGCGGGCCTGTACCGGGCGGCGCAGCGGGGGACGCTGGTCGGCGGAGACCTCTTCGAGGTGCGTGACGGCCCCTACGGCGTACGGGCGCTGGTGGGCGATGTGCAGGGGCACGGCCTCGCCGCCGTCGGCACCGTCGCGGCCCTGCTCGGCGCCTTCCGCGAGGCCGCGCTCGACCAGCCGCAGCTGGCGGGGGTCGCGAGCCGGCTCGACCGCAGGCTCGTCGTGGACTCTGCCGGGGTGGGGAACACGGAGTTGTTCGCGACGGCCGTGCTGCTGGAGTTCTCGGATGACGCCCGGGCCGTGCGCATCCTCTCCTGCGGCCATCCCCGCCCGCTGCTGCTGCGCGGCCGTACGGCGACCGAGCTGCGGGTGCCGGCCGGACTGCCACTGGGCCTCGGCATCGCAGCCGACCCGCCCGAGGAGCTCACCGTCCCGCTGGAACCGGGCGACCGGCTGTTCGTCGTCACCGACGGGGTCACCGAGTCACGCGACGGATCCGGTGCCTTCTATCCGCTCGCCGACCGGCTGCCCGTACTCAACGAGGACGATCTGGCCATGACGACCGACGTGGTGTGGAAGGACCTGGTCCGGTTCGCCGGGAGCGTCGAGGACGATGCGACGATGCTTGTCTTCGCGCCGGAGCCGGAGCCGGAGCCGGAGCCGGAGCCGGAGCCGGAGCCGGGCCCACGTATGACGGGAGATCCGGGCGATCCGGGTGGTCGAGGCGGTCGCTGAGGCCGGGTCACGTCGGTCACGTGATCGGCCGTGTGGAGTACGCCGCATGTCGCCGGCGGTCCGTGCGGCGGACAGTGTTGGACATGCGTGTTCCTCGCATCGTGCTGTGGTGTGTGCCCGGTGCCGCTGCCTTCGCGCTCCTGGTGGTCTTCGCGATGAGCATCGGCGGGCCCTCCGTATCGCCCGTGCGAACGCAGACGGCACGGCCCCAGACGGCCAAGGGCGCGGTGTGGACCGCCCCGAAACCGCACATCGTGCCCAGGGCGGGCTGGCTGGGCCAGGGCGGCCAGGAGGCGTACAACCGCCCGCCGCCCCGCCTCACCGACCGCGTCGTGGCGGTCTTCGTGCACCACACCGACACACCGAACGACTACGACTGCGCCGACGCGCCGCGCACCGTACGCGACCTGTACACCGGCCAGGCCGGTGCCCGGCACTGGGACGACATCGGCTACAACTTCCTCGTCGACCGCTGCGGCACCATCTACGAGGGCCGCGCGGGCGGCACCGACCGGGCCGTCGTCGGGGCGCACACCCAGGGGTTCAACGAGCGGACGGTGGGGGTCGCCGCGATCGGTACGTTCACCGCAGGTACGGACGTACCGAAGGTCATGACTGATGCCATTGCGGCCATCGCTGCCTGGAAACTCGGGCTTTCCGGCATCGATCCGCGGGGCACGGTGGAGCTGGTGTCCAGCAACAGTCTGAGCAAGTTCCCTGCGGGGGCG
This sequence comes from Streptomyces sp. NPDC002896, assembly GCF_040295225.1. NCBI lineage: Bacteria > Bacillati > Actinomycetota > Actinomycetes > Kitasatosporales > Streptomycetaceae > Streptomyces > Streptomyces sp. NPDC002896. Next base: position 253,725 of record NZ_JBEOVA010000012.1, read on the forward strand.
CGCGCCCGTTTCCATGCCGTGTCCGGGCATACCGACGGCAACCTGACCGAGTGTCCTGGGGAGGCGCTGATGGCGCAGCTTCCGTCGATTCGCGATGCGGCGGCTCGTATGGAGGGGCGCGGCCCGTAGCCCCACAACGGTGCACGCACAGGCACGGCGTATCGGGCGCACAGGTTTCTCCGAGGCCCGCGGCCTAGCGTCAACGCAACGAACCGGAGGTGGGGATCATGGACACGTACAAGAAGGCCGGCAGCCCCCAGGCGCAGAGGTCCTGGGCGAGCGCGATGCTTCGCAACCCGTGGACGGTGCTCTGCGTCGCCGCGGCCGTCGTCGTGGGGCCGACCGCCGCAACCGCCTCCGCCCTCGACCGGGCCAACGCGGCTCCGCCGCACCACTTCGCCGAGCCGCGCACGACGGGTGCGCCGGACGCAGCGGGCTGGGGCCGGGTCGCGGCGTAGGCGGGAGCCAGGCGCAGGCACGAGTCCGACGACCGGGCCTACGACCCGAACCGCTCCCACAGCTTCGGGTACCGCTCCGCCAGCGCCGCCTTGTTCTCGAAGTCGACCGGCGTGCCCTCGGGCTCCGGCGGCGCCGGTGGGATGCCCAGGTCGGGGGCGACGGTTCCGGTGAGCTCCTCGTACGCCTCGTCCGCCGCGTAGCCGAGCTCCTCGCCGTCCCCGTCGATCTCCTCGTCGAACTCCTCGAGGAGTCCGGCGAGCGAGTCGGGGTCGTGCATCGCGCCTTCGAAGATCTCGCGGCCCTGGCCGATCAGCCAGCAGCGGAAGTAGTCGAAGGCGTCGTCGCTCGCCCCGTCGAGCAGCACCCAGGCGGCGCCCCACAGATCCCAGCGGTACGCGCGGTTGTAGCGGGACTCGAAGTGCCGGGCGAAGTCCAGTACGGATTCCGGGTCGGACTGCAGCAGCCTTTCGACGAGCAACTCGGCGTGGTCCTCGGGGTCGCCCTCGGCGGCCTCGCGGGTGCTGTCCACGATCTCCCAGAACTCCGTCTCGTCCATCACGCCACCAGCATCGGCCCTGGGGATGGGCGATGCACGCGGAGTGGGACGGATGCGACTGTTCCGTTATGTGCGCATTGACCGCCGTGGTCCGTCCGCGACGGGGTAGAGCGCCGCCATACGGGCGGCGGCCTCGGCGAACCGCTCCCGCAGCGACACCGGCTCCAGCACCTCCACCTCCGGCCCCAGGCCGAGGAGTTGGGTGTACGCGACCTCGTCGGACTCGACGGGCAGGGTGATGGTCACCCTGCCCTGCTCGTCCGGCTCACCCGCTGCTTCCAGGGCCTCTCGTGCGGCCGCCGGATCGGTGGCGTACGGGAGCTGCCGTACGCCTGAGGCGGACAGCCGCACGACCACCTGTGTGCGCAGGATCGACCGTGCGAACTGGGCTGCGCGCTCCTCCCAGAAGCGGGGGAGATCGAAGGACTCGTCGCGGTCGAAGCGCCCCTCGGCGGAGGTCACCGCGCTGAACCGGTCGATGCGGTAGACCCGGAACGCACCGGCGGGCGACGGCACCGCGCCGGAGCCGCGATCGCGATCATGGCCGGAGCCGGAGCCGGAGCCGGAGCCGGAGCCGGAGCCGGAGCCGGAGCCGGAGCCGGAGCCGGAGCCGGGATCATGGCCGGACGCGGAGCCGGGATCATGGGCGGAAGCGGCCGCGCGGGCGCACAGATACCAGACACCCGCCTTCAGGACGAGCCCGTACGGCTCCAACTCCCGCTCCACCTCGGCGTCCTGGCGCCGGTAGCGGGCGGTGATCCGGCGGTCGTCCCACACCGCCTCGGCGATCCCGGGCAGCAGCTCGGGCGTCGTCGGCTCCTGGAACCACCCCGGCGCGTCCAGATGGAACCGCTGGGCCGCCGTCCGCGAGGCGTCCCGCAAGGACGGCAGCAGCGCCGCGGACACCTTCAGCCGGGCCGCCGACGCCGCGTCCTCCAGGCCCATCTCGCGCAGGGCTCCCGGTACTCCGGAGAGGAACAGGGCCTCCGCCTCGCCGCGGGCGAGGCCCGTCAGCCGGGTGCGGTAGCCGCCGACGAGCCGGTATCCGCCGGCACGGCCCCGGTCCGCGTAGACCGGGACGCCCGCCTCCGAGAGCGCCTGCGCGTCCCGTGTGACGGTCCGCTCGGACACCTCCAGCTCGCGCGCCAGCTCGGCGGCCGTCATGGTGGGGCGGGACTGGAGCAGCAGCACCATCTTGATGAGGCGGGCGGCACGCATGGCCCCCATCATGCCCGCACAGCAGTGGGCAGCCGCCTCGCGCACGGCGAGACAGCTGCCCACAGATTGTCAGCGGCGGAACTGCTTACAGCCCGTAACGCTCCCGCGCTTCCTTCACCGCCGAGGCCTGCACCTCGCCCCGGCGGGCCAGCTGGGCCAGGGCCGCCGCGACGATCGACTGGGCGTCGACGCCGAAGTGGCGGCGGGCGGCGTCGCGGGTGTCGGAAAGGCCGAAGCCGTCCGCGCCCAGCGAGGAGTAGTCCTGCTCGACCCACTGCGCGATCTGGTCCGGGACCTGGCGCATGTAGTCGCTGACCGCGAGGACCGGGCTCTCGACGCCCGCCAGCGCCTGGCGGACGTACGGGATGCGCTCCTCGCCCTGCAGCAGCGCCTCGTCGGCCTCCAGCGCGTCGCGCCGCAGCTCGCTCCAGGAGGTCGCGGACCACACGTCGGCGGCCACGCCCCACTCCTCCGCGAGCAGCTTCTGCGCCTCGAGCGCCCAGTGGATCGCGGTGCCCGAGCCCAGCAGCTGGATGCGGGGGGCGTTCGCGGGCACGGTGAGCCCGGCGGACTCGGCGGTGTTGAACCGGTACAGGCCGCGCACGATGCCCTCGTCGACGCCCGCGGGCTTCGCGGGCTGCGGCATCGGCTCGTTGTAGACGGTCAGGTAGTAGAAGACGTCCTGGTCCTCGCCCGGCTTTGCCTCGCCGTACATCCGGCGCAGACCCTCCTTGACGATCGCGCCGATCTCGTACGCGAACGCCGGGTCGTACGTCAGTGCCGCAGGGTTGGTCGCTGCGATCACCGGCGAGTGGCCGTCGGCGTGCTGCAGGCCCTCACCCGTGAGCGTCGTACGGCCGGCCGTGGCGCCGACGAGGAAGCCCTTGCCGAGCTGGTCGCCGAGCTGCCACATCTGGTCGGCGGTCCGCTGCCAGCCGAACATCGAGTAGAAGATGTAGAAGGGGATCATCGTCTCGCCGTGCGTCGCGTACGCAGTGGCGGCGGCGATGAAGTCCGCCATGGAACCGGCCTCGGTGATGCCCTCGTTGAGGATCTGGCCGTCCTTGGCCTCCTTGTAGTACATCAGCTGGTCGCGGTCGACCGGCTCGTACGTCTGTCCCTTCGGCGAATAGATGCCGAGGGACGGGAAGAGGCTCTCCATGCCGAAGGTGCGCGCCTCGTCGGGGACGATCGGCACCCAGCGCTTGCCCGTCTCCTTGTCGCGGATCAGGTCCTTGACCAGGCGTACGAACGCCATGGTGGTGGCGACGGACTGGCTGCCGGAGCCCTTGTCGAAGGCTGCGAAGGCCTTGTCGGCGGGGGCGGGCAGCGGCGCGACGGCGTGCAGGCGGCGGGCCGGGGCCGGGCCGCCGAGGGCCGCGCGGCGCTCCTGCAGGTAGCGGACCTCGGGGGAGTCGGCGCCAGGGTGGCCGTAAGGCACCTGGCCGCCCTCGAAGGCGCTGTCCGCGATCGGCAGGCCGAGCAGGTCCCGCATCGTCTTGAACTCGTCCACCGTCAGCTTCTTCATCTGGTGGTTGGCGTTCTTCGACGCGAAGCCCTCACCGAGGGTGAAGCCCTTGACCGTCTGGGCGAGGATGACGGTCGGGGCGCCCTTGTGCCCCAGGGCCGCCTTGTACGCCGCGTACACCTTGCGCGACTCATGACCACCGCGCGACAGGTGGAAACACTCGAGGATCTTGTCGTCGCTCAGCAGCTTCGCCAGCTCGACGAGCGCCGGGTCCTTGCCGAAGAAGTCCTGGCGGATGTAGGCGGCGTCGCGGGTCTGGTACGTCTGCACCTGGGCGTCCGGCACCTCGCGCAGACGGCGGACCAGGGCGCCGGTGGTGTCGAGCTGGAACAGCTCGTCCCAGGCGTTGCCCCACAGCGACTTGACGACGTTCCAGCCGGCGCCGCGGAACTGGGCCTCCAGCTCCTGCACGATCTTGAAGTTGGCGCGGACCGGGCCGTCGAGGCGCTGCAGGTTGCAGTTGATGACGAAGGTCAGGTTGTCCAGGCCCTCGCGGGCGGCCAGCGCGAGTGCGGCCGTCGACTCGGGCTCGTCCATCTCGCCGTCGCCGAGGAACGCCCACACGTGGGACGCGGAGACGTCCTTGATGCCGCGGTTGGTCAGGTAGCGGTTGAAGCGCGCCTGGTAGATCGCGGAGAGCGGGCCGAGGCCCATGGAGACGGTCGGGAACTCCCACAGCCACGGCAGGCGCCGGGGGTGCGGGTACGAGGGCAGGCCGTTGCCGCCGGCCTCGCGGCGGAAGTTGTCGAGCTGCTCCTCGGTCAGGCGGCCGTCGAGGAAGGCGCGGGCGTAGATGCCGGGCGACGCGTGGCCCTGGATGTAGAGCTGGTCGCCGGAGCCGTCACCCTCCTTGCCGCGGAAGAAGTGGTTGAAGCCCGTCTCGTAGAGCCAGGCCGCGGAGGCGAAGGTGGCGATGTGGCCGCCGACGCCGTATTTCGAACCGCGGGTCACCATCGCGGCCGCGTTCCAGCGGTTCCACGCGGTGATCCGGGCCTCCATCTCCTCGTCGCCGTCCACGGTGGGCTCGGCGGCGGTGGGGATGGTGTTGACGTAGTCGGTCTCGAGCAGCTTGGGCAGCGCCAGACCGGCGCCCTCAGCGCGCTCCAGGGTGCGGCGCATCAGGTACGCGGCACGGTGCGGGCCCGCTTCCCTGGCGACGGCGTCCAGGGAGGCCTGCCATTCGGCGGTCTCCTCGGGGTCGCGGTCCGGGAGCTGGTCGAGCTCGCTCGGCTGGATTGCGGTGGGGTCGGTCATTGCGCCGCCTTCCGTAGTCGAAGGGGGTTCCCTTGTCGGTAAGGGTTCGGGGGTGCCCTTGGTCTTTGGCAGGACAGGGCGGAGGGCTCTGGTGAGAGCCCGTCGATGACTGTAAGCCCCTGATCGATGATCGATCAAAGCCCGGGGAGGTATTTCTTGTCTCGATCGCGAAAGTCGGCACGGGGTGCCTTGGCGGCAGGCACCGGGTGCCTGGTTTTCGCAGGTGGCGGCCTACTTCTGAGCGGCAGGCCGCTCCGCTGTGGGCCACCGCCCGGCCCACCGGCTTGAACGGCACCCGACAGCTTCGGGTGCCCGGGGGTAGCAGGGACCCGCCGTCGCGGGGTACGCGGGTAGGCCACGCGGGGCGGGCGACCGCCGGCAGGCGACGGGGCACCGGCCCACGGGCTTGCGGGGCCCCGTGGGCTACGCGCGCGGCGCGCAGCCCAGGACATGGGCCTTTACCAGGTCCGGGATCCGCGGATCCCGGCGGCGGAAGGCCTCGACCAGCGCCTCGTGCTCCTCGGCGTACGACTGCTGCACCGTCCCCAGCCACCGGATGGACAGCGCCGTGAAGACCTCGATGCCCAGCCCCTCCCAGGTGTGCAGCAGCACGGAGTTCCCGGCGGCCCGCACCAGTTCCCGGTGGAACGCGACCGTGTGCCGCACCTGCGCCGTCCCGTCGGAGACGCGGTCCGCGTCGTAGAGGGCTGCGACATGCGGCTCCAGCGCCGAGCAGTCCTCGGCGAGCCGCTCGGCCGCCAGCTCCGCGGCGATCGCCTCGAGGCCGGCCCGCACGGGGTAGCTCTCCTCCAGGTCGGCGGCCGTGAGATTCCGCACGCGGACGCCCTTGTTGGGCGCCGACTCGATCAGCCGAAGGCTCTCCAGCTCGCGCAGCGCCTCCCGTACGGGCGTCTGGCTGACCGCCAGCTCGGTCGCGATGCGACGCTCCACGATGCGCTCGCCCGGCTTCCAGCGCCCGCTCACGATCCCCTCCACGATGTGCTCGCGGATCTGTTCGCGCAGCGAGTGGACGACGGGCGCGGTCATGCGGTGCTCCTTCGGCAGGGTGCCGTCCGGTGCGGGCGACCCCAAGGGCGTTGGCGTCTGGCGACGACTGACGTCTGGTGACGGCTGACGTCTAGACAATACGGCGGCGCCCCCGCCCGGAAATGCTCCGGGCGGGGGCGTTCCCGCAGGTGTGGCGAGGCTTACAGACCTCGACCGGTTTTGACCGGTTCCTACAGACCGAGCTCGACCTCGAACTCGCCGGCCTCCAGGATCGCCTTGACCGCGGTCAGGTAGCGGGCGGCGTCCGCGCCGTCCACCAGACGGTGGTCGTAGGAGAGCGACAGGTACGTCATGTCGCGGACGCCGATGACGGTGCCCTCGGCGGTCTCGATGACGGCCGGACGCTTGACGGTGGCGCCGATGCCCAGGATCGCGACCTGGTTCGGCGGCACGATGACCGTGTCGAACAGCGCACCGCGCGAGCCGGTGTTGCTGATCGTGAAGGTCGCACCGGCGAGGTCGTCCGGCGTGATCTTGTTGGCCCGGACGGCACCGGCCAGCTCCGCGGTCTTCTTCGCGATACCGGCGATGTTCAGGTCGCCCGCACCCTTGATGACCGGCGTCATCAGACCCTTCTCGGAGTCCACGGCGATGCCGATGTTCTCCGAGTCGAAGTACGTGATGGTGCCCTCGTCCTCGTTGATCCGAGCGTTGATGACCGGGTGGGCCTTCAGCGCCTGGGCCGCCGCCTTGACGTAGAACGGCATCGGGGAGAGCTTCACGCCCTCGCGGGTGGCGAAGGAGTCCTTCGCCGCGGCGCGCAGCCGCATCAGCTTGGTGACGTCGACCTCGACGACCGAGGTCAGCTGGGCCTGCGAGTGCAGCGCCTTCATCATGTTGTCGCCGATGACCTTGCGCATGCGGGTCATCTTGACCGTCTGACCGCGCAGCGGGGACACCTCGAGGGCCGGGGCCTTCTTGGCGGCGACCGGAGCGGCGGCGGCCGGAGCCGGGGCAGCGGCGGCGGCCTTCGCGGCCTCGGCGGCGGCGATGACGTCCTGCTTGCGGATGCGGCCGCCGACGCCGGTGCCCTTGACGGTGGACAGGTCCACGCCGTGCTCGGCGGCGAGCTTGCGCACCAGCGGGGTCACGTACGCACCCTCGTCCACGGGCGCCGTCGGAGCCGGGGCGGGGGCCGGGATCACCGGAGCCGGAGCGGCCGGCGCGGGAGCCGGAGCGGCGGGCTGGACCGGAGCCGGGGCGGCAGCGGCCGGGGCGGCTGGAGCAGCCGGTGCCGCGGGGGCAGCAGGCGCAGCCGGGGCCGGAGCCGGAGCCGGAACGGGCGCGGCAACCGGGGCGGCCGGAGCCGGAGCCGGGGCGGCGGCCGGAGCGGCACCCGGGGCGCCGATGACGGCGAGCTTGGCGCCGACCTCGGCGGTCTCGTCCTCGCCGACGACGATCTCGAGGAGAACGCCGGACGTCGGGGCCGGGATCTCGGTGTCGACCTTGTCGGTGGAGACCTCGAGCAGCGGCTCGTCGGCCGCGACCGAGTCGCCGACCTCCTTGAGCCAGCGGGTGACGGTGCCCTCGGTGACCGACTCGCCCAGCGCGGGCAGGACGACGTCGGTGCCCTGGGCGGCGCCGCCGGCCGGAGCGGCCGGAGCGGCGGGGGCGGCCGGAGCCGGGGCGGGGGCCTCGGCGACCGGGGCCGGGGCGGCCGGGGCCGGGGCCTCGGCGGCGGCCGGAGCGGGGGCGGCCGCGGGCGCACCCGTGCCGTCGTCGATGACGGCGAGCTCGGCGCCGACCTCGACCGTCTCGTCCTCGGCGACCTTGATGGAGGCCAGGACACCGGCGGCCGGCGACGGGATCTCGGTGTCGACCTTGTCGGTCGACACCTCGAGCAGCGGCTCGTCGAGCTCGACGCGCTCGCCCTCGGCCTTCAGCCAGCGGGTGACAGTGCCCTCGGTGACGCTCTCGCCGAGCGCCGGAAGGGATACGGAAACCGCCATGGTTTCGGTTGCTCCTTACGAATTGCGGAAGTCTGTGCTCGTCGCGCCCTGATGAGGCGACTGAAGTGACCGAAGGTCAGTCGTGCGAGTGGAGCGGCTTGCCCGCGAGGGCCAGGTGAGCCTCGCCGAGCGCCTCGCTCTGCGTCGGGTGGGCGTGGATGAGCTGCGCGACCTCGGCGGGCAGCGCCTCCCAGTTGTAGACCAGCTGGGCCTCGCCGACCTGCTCGCCCATGCGGTCGCCGACCATGTGGACGCCGACCACGGCACCGTCCTTGACCTGGACGAGCTTGATCTCGCCCGCGGTCTTCAGGATCTTGCTCTTGCCGTTGCCCGCGAGGTTGTACTTCAGAGCGACGACCTTGTCCGCGCCGTAGATCTCCTTGGCCTTGGCCTCGGTGATGCCCACGGAGGCGACCTCGGGGTGGCAGTACGTCACCCGCGGCACACCGTCGTAGTCGATCGGCACGGCCTTGAGGCCGGCCAGCCGCTCCGCCACCAGGATGCCCTCGGCGAAGCCGACGTGCGCGAGCTGCAGGGTCGGGACGAGGTCGCCCACGGCGGAGATGGTGGGGATGTTGGTCTGCATGTACTCGTCGACGAGGACGTAGCCGCGGTCCATCGCGACGCCGACCTCCTCGTAGCCCAGGCCCTGCGAGACCGGGCCGCGGCCGATGGCGACAAGCAGCACCTCGGCCTCGAAGGTCTTGCCGTCGGCGAGGGTCACGCGGACGCCGTCCTGCGTGTACTCGGCCTTCTCGAAGAAGGTGCCGAGGTTGAACTTGATGCCGCGCTTGCGGAAGGCGCGCTCAAGAAGCTTCGAGCTGTTCTCGTCCTCGACCGGGACGAGGTGCTTCAGGCCCTCGACGATCGTCACGTCGGTGCCGAAGGACTTCCACGCCGAGGCGAACTCGACGCCGATGACGCCGCCGCCCAGGATGATCGCGGACTGCGGGACGCGGTCCAGGACCAGCCCGTGGTCCGAGGAGATGATGCGGTTGCCGTCGATCTCCAGACCCGGCAGCGACTTCGGCACGGAGCCGGTCGCCAGCAGGATGTGGCGGCCCTGGATGCGCTGCCCGTTCACGTCCACGGAGGTGGCGGACGACAGGCGGCCCTCACCCTCGATGTAGGTCACCTTGCGGGAGGCGACCAGGCCCTGCAGACCCTTGTAGAGGCCCGAGATCACGTCGTCCTTGTACTTGTGGACGCCCGCGATGTCGATGCCCTCGAAGGTCGCCTTGACACCGAACTGGTCGGCCTCGCGCGCCTGGTCGGCGATCTCGCCGGCGTGCAGCAGGGCCTTGGTCGGGATGCAGCCGCGGTGCAGGCAGGTGCCGCCGAGCTTGTCCTTCTCGATCAGGGCGACGTCAAGGCCCAGCTGAGAGGCGCGCAGAGCCGCGGCGTAACCGCCGCTACCACCGCCGAGGATCACTAGGTCGAAAACGGTGCTGGCGTCGTTCGCCACGTCACGTCCTCCATGCATGTGCGCCGTACGCCGGTCCCCTTCACCGGGGGGCGACCGGCCGGTCGGCTGGTGTTCGGCCGCTCTTTCTTCGGCCCTGTGGTGGGGCCCTGTCCTGCCGAGAACCCATCTTCGCACCCTTCCGGCACAGTCGGGACGCCGGGCCGGTGTGTGAGATGACTCATCCCCGCCTCACTGGGGCGGGGGCAGCTCCGTGAGTACGGCGGGGCGCGCGGCATACGCCGCGCGCCCGGTGCGCGACGTCAGCCGAGGTCGCCCGCCGCGGTGCGCTCCGCAAGCCGCACCAGCGTGCGCACAGCCGACCCCGTGCCGCCCTTCGGCGTGTAGCCGAAGGGACCCTGCTCGTTGAAGGCAGGACCCGCGATGTCGAGGTGCGCCCACGTGATGCCCTCGCCCACGAACTCCTTCAGGAACAGGCCGGCGACCAGGCCGCCGCCCATCCGCTCGCCCATGTTGGCGATGTCGGCGGTCGCGGAGTCCATGCCCTTGCGCAGGTCCGACGGGAGCGGCATCGGCCAGGACGCCTCGCCGGCCTCCTCCGCCGTCTCGTGCACCGCCGTACGGAAGGCGTCGTCGTTGGACATGACGCCGAAGGTGCGGCTGCCGAGCGCCAGCACCATCGCGCCGGTCAGCGTCGCCACATCGATGATCGCGTCGGGCTTCTCCTCGGATGCCTTGGCGAGCGCGTCGGCCAGTACGAGACGGCCCTCGGCGTCGGTGTTGAGCACCTCCACCGTCTTGCCGCTGTACATGCGCAGCACGTCGCCCGGACGGGTGGCGGAGCCGGACGGCATGTTCTCGGCGAGCGCCAGCCAGCCGGTGACGTTGACCTCGAGACCCAGGCGGGCGGCGGCGACGACGGCGGCGAAGACGGCGGCGGCACCGCTCATGTCGCACTTCATCGTCTCGTTGTGGCCGGCCGGCTTGAGCGAGATACCGCCCGAGTCGTAGGTGATGCCCTTGCCGACGTAGGCGAGGTGCTTGTTCGCCTTGGGGTGCGTGTACGAGAGCTTGACCAGGCGCGGCGGGGCGGCGGAGCCGGCGCCGACGCCCAGGATGCCGCCGTACCCGCCCTTGGCGAGCGCCTTCTCGTCGAGCACCTGCACCTTGATGCCGTGCTCCTTGGCCGCGGCCGTGGCGACGGCGGCGAAGGCCTCGGGGTTGAGGTCGTTCGGCGGCGTGTTGATCAGGTCGCGGGCGCGGTTGAGCTCCTCGGTCACGGCGGTGGCGCGCTCGGCCGCCGCCCGGTAGCCCTTGTCGCGGGGCTTGGCGCCGAGCAGCGCGACCTCGGCGAGCGGGGCCTTGCCGTTCTTCGCGTTCCTGCCGTTCTGGCCGTTCTCCTTGTACGCGTCGAAGGCGTACGCGCCGAGCAGGGCGCCCTCGGCGACCGCCGCGACGTTCTCGGCGTCCTCGAGGGGCAGCGCGAACGCGGCCTTCTTCGAACCGGCCAGCGCGCGGGCGGCGGCACCCGCGGCACGGCGCAGGGTCTCCGGGGCGTACGCGTCGCCCTTCTCGCCCTGGTCGCCGTTGTCCGGGACCGCGCCGAGGCCGACCGCCACCACGACCGGCGCCTTGAAACCGGAGGGTGCGGGCAGCTTCGTCACCTCACCCTCGCTGCCGGAGGCGCCGAGGGTCTCCAGGACGGACGCGAGCTTGCCGTCGTACGCCTTGTCGACGGCCTCGGCGCCGGGTGCGACGACCGGGCCCTTCGCGCCCTTTGCGACACCGACGACGATCGCGTCGGCGCGCAGGCCGGACGCGGCCGCGGTGCTGAGAGTCAGAGCAGTCACGGTGGTGATGTCTCGCTTCCGTTGTGTGAGGTCGAGAGGGGTGGTTCGACCGGGCGCGGCGCCAGTTTGTGCCGGGCCGGAAGAGTGCCGGAAGTGAGCCTACGCGCGGGGTCGCCGTTCGCTCATGCCCGCGCGCGTTCATCCGGCTGTCGGGCCTGCGTCATCCACACGACCGATGCCGGTGGGGCCTGAGTGACCCACGGTGCGGGGTGTCCGGTGACCGTGGACGGGTTCACTGTTCCGGCAGCTTCATTTTCGCAGGCCGGCGCCGTAATGGACCGCGGGCCGCGGAATCGGAGGACGTGATCTGCCGGCAGTGCGTTCTCCCGTCGGCCCGGGTCACCCCAAGGCGTACACCAGGAGCGCGGCCGTGGCGGCGGTTTCCGCCAGCGCGCCGAAGACATCACCCGTCACCCCGCCCAGTCGGCGCGTGCAGTGACGCAGCAGCAGTTCGGCGGCCGCGCACGCGACCAGCACTGCGACGGCGCCCCGGACCGCGCCGGGCGCCCCGAGGAGCGCGCCGGACCCCGCGGCCGCGCAGACGACCGCGGCCGCGACGATGAGAGCTCCGCGCGCGGGCACCGTCCCCGCCACCGCGGCGCCCAGCCCCTCCGGGCGGGCCGCGGGGACGCCCATGCGGGCGGCCAGCGTGAGCGCGAGCCGCGCCGCCGTCGCCGAGACGGCGGCCGCGACCGCGCCGCGGGCCCACGAGACGTCGTACGCCTGGAAGAGCACCGCCACCTGGGCGAGCAGCACGAAGACCAGCGTGATGACGCCGAAGGGACCGATGTCCGACTGCTTCATGATCCGCAGCGCGTCCTCGGCGGGCCTGCCGCTGCCCAGCCCGTCCGCGGTGTCCGCGAGCCCGTCGAGATGCAGGCCGCGGGTGAGCACGGCGGGTACGGCGGCGGTGGCCACGGCGGCGAGCAGCGGGCCCGAGCCGAGGAGCAGCAGGACGCCGCCGACGGCCGCGGCGAACAGGCCTATGACCAGGCCGGCGGCGGGGGCGCAGAGCATCCCGGCGCGGGCCGCCTCGCGGTCCCACCGGGGGACGTGGACGGGAAGCGCGGTCAGGGTCCCGAAGGCGAAGCGGAGGCCTGCCGGGCGGGGATCGGAGGTGGGCGGAGTCTCGGGCATTGGCGCAGGTTAACCGGGTGCCGGGCGGCCGGACTGCGCGGGAACCCGGCTAAATTGCACATATGGGGCACTGGTGGTTCCGGAACATCGTCGAGCCCGGCAAGTTGCCGCTGCTGCTCGCGCTGCTCTCGTTCGTGGCGACCTTTCTGGCCGTCCGGGGCATCACGCGGATGATCCGAGCGGGCAAGGGCCCCTTTCGCAACGTCAGTACGGGCGCTGTACACATCCACCACGTCGTCCCCGGCGTCGTACTGACCGTCATCGGCGGCTTCGGCGCCGTGGCCACGGGCGCGCACGACTTCGGCGCCCTGCTGTCGGCGGTGCTCTTCGGCATCGGCGCGGGCCTCGTCCTCGACGAGTTCGCGCTGATCCTCCATCTCGACGACGTCTACTGGAGCGAGAAGGGCCGTATGAGCGTCGAGGTCGTCGTGCTCACGACGGCCCTGGTGGCGCTGGTGCTCGGCGGCTTCCTGCCGTTCGGCGTCAACGACCTGTCGCCCGACGAGCGGCAGAACCGCGCCATCGTCGTCATGAACACCGCCATGAACTTCTTCCTCGCCATCGTCGCTCTCGGCAAGGGCAAGCCCAGGGTGGCGGTGATCGGCACGATCGTGCCGCTGGTCGCGCTGTTCGGTGCGATCCGGCTGGCGCGGCCCGGGTCGCCCTGGGCGAAGCGGTTCTACGCCCGACGGCCCCGCGCCCGTGCGCGGGCCGGCCGGCGCGCCTACCGCCACGACCGCCGCTGGGCGGGTCGCAGCCGCCGAGTCCAGGACTGGCTCGGCGGCAGACCGGACGGGTGACCGCCCGCCAGGGGCACCCGCCGTCGTGGGCTGTGCCCACCTGTTCCGCCCCAGCGGAACGATTGCCCACAGCAGTGACCAGCGCGAGCCCTACTCGGCCTTGCCGTCAACCTCCGGCAGCTCCGCTGCCAGCGCGGCAGCGGCCTGCACGAGCGGCAGCGCCAGCAGCGCCCCCGCCCCCTCGCCGACCGAGACACCGTGGTCCAGAAGCGGCTCGATGGCCATCCGGTCGAGCGCCTTCGCCTGGGCGGGCTCCCCGCTGGCATGTCCCGCGAGCCACCAGTCGGGCGCACGGAACGCGACCCGCTGCGCCACCAGGGCGCACGCCGCCGAGACGACCCCGTCGAGGATCACCGGTGTATGCCGCACGGCGCTCTGCAGCAGGAACCCCGTGGTGGCCGCCAGATCCGCCCCGCCCACCGTGGCCAGCAGTTGCAGCTGGTCGCCGAGCACAGGTCGGGCCCGGCGCAGCGCATCACGTACGGCCGCGCACTTGCGCATCCAGGCCAGGTCGTCGATGTGGCGCCCGCCCCGCCCGGTCACCACGGACGCGTCCGTGCCGCACAGCGCGGCGATCAGCGTCGACGCGGCCGTCGTGCCGCCGACGCTCAGATCACCCAGGACGACCAGGTCCGTGCCGGCGTCCGCCTCCTCGTCGGCCACGGCCATACCCGCGCGGAACGCCGCCTCCGCCTCCTCGAGGCTCAGGGCGTCCTCGACGTCGATACGCCCGGAGCCGCGCCGCACACGGTGGCGTACGACGTCGTCGGGAAGCATGTCCGGGTCGCAGTCCAGCGCCATGTCGACGACCCGTACGGGCACGCCGAGCCGGCGGGCCAGCACCGAGACCGCACTCTCGCCCGCGAGCACGGCCCGCACCAGCTCGGCCGCACTTCCGGCCGGCCGGGCGGAGACACCCAGCTCGGCGATCCCGTGGTCGCCGGCGAACAGCACCACGCGCGGCTGCTCGATCGGCTTGACCGGCACGGTGGACTGCGCGGCCGCCAGCCACTCGCCCAGCTCGTCCAGGCGGCCGAGCGCCCCGGGCGGCACGACCAGCCGCTCCCTGCGCTCCTCGGCATCGCGGCGCACGCCACCGTCGGGGCGCTCGATCAGATCGGTGAAGTCGTCGAGATTCAGCGAGCTCATTCGCCGAACAGTACCGGCAGCGATCGAACGGAGCTGCTGACGGGCTGCCATAGGGCTGGGCGCCGTCCCGTCCGTGGGGCGCGGCCATGGGTTACGCCATGTGCCCCACCCCTCCCGCCACCGTCGTTGCGACCGTGCCGGTGATCCCATACGTTCCGACTCGTACGGAATTGTCGTATTACTCGCTTCACTCGCTCACCCCGGACCGCGGTGATCCACGGAGTAGCCATGCCCTTCATCCAGCAGGCCGTCCAGCAGGCCTCCGTCCGGCAGGCCGTCGCCGAGCGGCGTCCCGCGTGTCTGCGTGAACTCGCCCAGGGCACCGACCGGTTCCACGAGCCGCGCCGCACCGACTGCCCCTGGTGCGGCTCGGAGCGGCTGCGCGTCCGGCTCCGTACGACCGATCTGGTCCAGCACAAGCCCGGCACCTTCGTCCTCGAGGAGTGCCTGGACTGCTCCCACGCCTTCCAGAACCCCCGGCTCACCCCCGAGGGCCGGGCCTTCTACCGCCGGGACGCCCACGACGGCCCCGGCTACGGCGCTGTGGGGCCGGTCTTCGGCGCCCGGAACGACGCGAAGCGCAACCGGGCCATCGCCCGGGCGATGCTGCCGTTCGGCGAGCCCGAGAGCTGGCTCGACGTCGGCACCAGGCACGCCCGTTTCCCGGAGGCCGCCCGGGACGTCCACCCGTACACGGCCTTCGACGGGCTCGACGAAGGCGCGGTCGTCCACGAGGGCGTACGGGCGGGGCGCATCGAGGAGGGCCACCGCGGCTCCCTCACGGAGCTGGCGCCGCGGCTCGCGGGCCGCTACGACGTGCTGAGCATGCTCCACCACCTCGAGCACACCGTCGACCCGCACGAGGAACTCGCCGCCGCCCGCACCGTGTTGCGGCCCGGCGGGCACCTGCTGATCGAGGCGGTCGACCCGGACAGCCGCTACGCGCGGGTGCTGGGCCGGTGGTGGGCGTCGTACGTCCAGCCGCAGCACCTGCATCTGATTCCGCTGGGGAACCTGCTGCGGGGCCTGGAGCGCCTGGGGTACACCGTGGCCGCGGTCGACCGGCGCGACGCCCATGTGCCGCTCGATCTCGGCACGGGGGTTGCACTCGTCCTCGACCACTGTCTGCCGGCGGCCGACCAGCCGTGGCGGACTCGGCCGCCGAGCGACTTGCAGCGGGCCGCGCGGGCCGGCCTGAGCTGGGCTTCCAGCCCGCTCGTCGGCGCGGCACGCGCCGCCGACCACATCCTCGCGCCGCTGACGAGCCGCACCCGTTTCGCCAACGCGTACCGGGTGATTGCCCGCAGGAACGAGGACGGCTGACCGTACGTCGTGGGTTGTGCCCACCCTCTCCCAAGCTCTCGGCTGCGCTCGAGCAGGGGGACCCCCATCGCCCTGGGGGTACCTCCCAGGCCTTTAAGGCACTGGGGGAGGAACGATTGCCCACAACGGGAGCGGCTCGTGCCGCCACAACGGGACGACCCGCAGGCGCTATGCGGCCCCGACCCGCCCACAGGCAGGTGGCGCACCAGGCGACGCACCCGAACGAACCACAGGCGCCGGGGCGCGCAGCGCCCTGAAGATCAGCCGCGCAGCATCAGCGCCTGGCCCGCCACCACCAGCAGTACCTGCTCGCACTCGCCCGCGAAAGCCGCGTTCAGACGGCCCAGTTCGTCGCGGTAGCGGCGGCCCGATGCCGTGGCCGGGACGATCCCCGAGCCCACCTCGTTCGAGACGGCCACGACGGTACGCCGCGTGTGCCGCACCGCGTCCGTCAGCTCCTGCACCCGCTTGCGCAGCGCCCGCTCGCCGCCCCCCGCCCACTCGGCGTCGTCCCACGCGTTCACCGCATCCATGGCATACGTAAGCCACAGCGACAGACAGTCGATGAGCAGCGGCGGCCCGCTCACCTCCAGCAGAGGCACGAGATCGCAGGTCTCGGCGGTCTGCCACGAGCCGGGGCGCCGCTCGCGGTGCGCGGCCACCCGCTCCGCCCACTCGTGGTCCCCGCCCCGGGCGCCGCCCGTCGCCACGTACAGCACATCGGGGAAGGTCTCCAGCCGCCGCTCGGCCTCCACGGACTTGCCCGAGCGCGCCCCGCCCAGCACCAGCGTGCGACGCGGCACGTCAGGCACGTCCTCGTACGAGCCGACCACGAGCGTCGTCCCGTCCGGCACGGCCCGCGCCCCCGCGGCCGCCAGCCTGCGCCGCAACTCCGCACCCGGCGGCACGTCGTGGTCCAGATGGACCGCGATCACGTCGGTCGTGGCGGTGACCGCCCCCACGGCCCGCAGCCGCGCCAGCGCGTCGGGCCGGCCGACCACGTCGGCCACCACCATGTCGTACGGCGCGTGCCCTTCCTCAAGGCCCGCGGGCGCGGCCCCCGGCGGCAGGTACAGCAGCCGCTGCCCGTCGGGGCCCGTCACCGCGTAGCCGGTGCCCGGCGCGTCCATCGCCAACGCATGCACCCGGTGGCCGCTCATCAGCGCCAACTCCCGTCCGTCGGGCACCCGGGCGGGCTGCGGCAGCCCGGCGGGCACCTCGACCGCCGGGCCCTCGTGCGGATGGGAGAGCAGGACCTGGCGTACGCCCCCGAGCATGCGTCCCGCGCGGGCGGCGGCGAACGCGGCGCCCGGTGTGAGATCGAGCAGCAGCGTGCCGTCGACGAGCAGCGCGGTCGCGGCACGCGCCGCCTCGCCGAGCGCGGCCGAGCAGGAGGCGCAGGGGCAGCCGGGGCGCGGCAGGCCCTCGGGGCCTCCGGTGCCGAGCAGAGTCAGTTCCACGGAAAGATCCTCCCGCGCCGCCGCCGCGGCTGCGCGTCCGGCTAGGCTTCAAGCGGCTTCAGCTGCTCCGAAGCAGCTCCGACGCAGCTCGGGAGCAGCTCCGAAGCCGCTTCGGGAGCACCTCTTCTTACCCTCGGGAGGCTGGCATGGCGGCGTGGACGTGGCGTTTCGAGAAGTCGGACGGGACGGAGGTCCAGCCGGCCGTGCAGCCGGAGGAGTTCACCACTCAGGGGGACGCCGAGTCCTGGATCGGCGAGCACTGGAGGGAACTCGCGGACGGCGGGGCGGACCAGGTGACCCTCTTCGAGGACGCGACCCTGATCTACGGCCCGATGAGCCTCCACGCGGAGGAGACCCAGGCCTGACCCACTCCGTGGCCCCGCCGCCGGTGGGTGGTTCGCCACCTGCCGGCGGGTGGGTGCCCTCACGTCGTACCTGTGCCACCCACCTTTAGGGCGGACCGCAGGTCAGCCGCCCCGCACCCCGCAAAGATGAAGCAGCGCCGCCACCCGCCGATAGGGATCCGTACGCCCGGCCCGCTCCTCCGCGGAGAGGAGCGCACCGAAATCGTCAGGGACGACGGCGTCGTCGGCAGCCGTATCCGTGAAGACCCGCACCCCGTACCACGCGTGCAACGGCGCCCCGATCCCCGCCAGCGTCGCGGTGAGCGCGCCCAAGCGGTCGGCACGTACACGCAGCCCGAGCCGGTTCGTATACGCATCGGTGTCGAAGGAGGCCAGCGCCCCGGCCCAGTCGCCGGCCAGCCCCGGCCGCATCGCCAGCGCGTCGGCGTTCCGTACCAGCAATGACAGCAGCCCGCCGGGAGCCAGCATCCGGGCGAGGCCCGCCAGCAGCGGGTCCGGTTCCTCGACGTACATCAGCACGCCGTGGCACAGCACCACGTCGAAACTGCCCGGCAGGAAGTGCACGCCCGTGTCCCGGCCGTCGCCCTCGACCAGCCGCACCCGCTGCCGTATGCCCTCGGGCTCCGCGGCCAGCGCCTCGCGTGCAACGGCGACCATCTTCGGGTCCTGCTCCAGGCCGGTCACCTTGTGCCCGGCGCGGGCCAGCCGCAGCGCCTGCGTGCCCTGGCCCATGCCGACGTCGAGCACCCGAAGGCGCTGACCGACGGGGAAGCGCCCCGCCAGCTGCTCGTCGAGCTGCCGCGCCACCAGTTCCTGACGTACGGCGTTGCGCAGACCGCCGAGCCCCTGCAGCCAGGAGGCCGCCCCCCGCGTGAAAGGCTCTGCGCTCAGGGCCGCTCTCCGCGCTTGACCTGCGGCTTCGGCAGCCGGAGTCGACGCATCTGGAGCGTGCGCATCAGCGCGTATGCGACGGCGCCCCGCTTCGGCTGGTCCGGGAAGCGCGCGTTCAGCTGCTTCTTCAGCCGGATCGCGACGCCGATCGAGTCGACGACGATCAGGATGATCACGAACAGCCACAGCAGCAGGGCGATGTTCTGGAGCGAGGGCACGCGGACCATGCTCAGAACGAGGATGACCACTGCGAGCGGCAGGAACCACTCCGCGATGTTGAATCGCGAGTCCACGAAGTCGCGCGCGAACCGCCGGACCGGACCCTTGTCACGGACGGGCAGATAGCGCTCGTCGCCGCTGGCAAGGGCCTGGCGCTGCCGCTCCATCTGCGTACGGCGCTCGTCGCGCTGCCGCTTCGCGGCCTCTTTGCGCGTCAGCTGGGTGTTGGCGACGCTGCGGCGCTGCGTCTGGGCCTCGCTGCGCTTGGGCGTCGGGCGGCCCTTGGGGGCCTGCGGGTCACGGGTCTGCTTGGAGTCGGTCACCGGCGCCTTGTCGGCGGGGGCCTTCTCTTCCTTGGCACGGCTACGGAACACAAAAGCCAAGGGTACGGGGTGCGCCTGCATGGACCCCAGCCCGGTGGGGAACGATCCGGCAACACCGTACGTCTCTACCGGCAACACCACGCGGCTGTGGCGGGGGCAGATGAGACTCAAAGGGTATTCAAGGTACGCAGCCGAAGGTTTCCGGCAGGCCCCGGGAGCACCACCTACTCCCTGGGCCGGAGGGCAGCCGCCGGCAGTCGTCCTTGGGGATGAGCGCATCGGTCCCCGAACAGTGCGGTAATGGAGGCAGGGCCCGTACTGTGGGTTCTGTTGAAGACCTGGGAGCTGGAGTCCGTCAGAAGGGGGCGCGCGAAGCCCATGAGCGGTGTCATGAAGCGTATGGGGATGATCTTCCGCGCGAAGGCGAACAAGGCCCTGGACCGGGCCGAGGACCCGCGCGAGACCCTGGATTACTCGTACCAGAAGCAGCTTGAGCTGCTGCAGAAGGTGCGCCGCGGCGTCGCCGATGTGGCGACCTCGCGCAAGCGCCTGGAGCTGCAGCTCAACCAGCTCCAGACCCAGTCCACCAAGCTGGAGGACCAGGGCCGCAAGGCGCTGGCGCTGGGCCGCGAGGACCTGGCCCGCGAGGCGCTCTCCCGCCGCGCCGCTCTCCAGCAGCAGGTGACGGACCTGGAGACGCAGCACCAGACCCTCTCGGGCGAGGAGGAGAAGCTCACCCTTGCGGCCCAGCGGCTGCAGGCCAAGGTGGACGCCTTCCGCACGAAGAAGGAGACCATCAAGGCCACCTACACCGCGGCCCAGGCGCAGACCCGGATCGGCGAGGCCTTCTCCGGCATCTCCGAGGAGATGGGCGACGTCGGCCTGGCGATCCAGCGCGCCGAGGACAAGACCGCGCAGCTCCAGGCGAGGGCCGGCGCGATCGACGAGCTGCTGGCCTCCGGCGCCCTCGACGACCCCACGGGCATGGCCAAGGACGACATCCAGGCCGAGCTGGACCGGCTCTCCGGTGGTACGGATGTAGAGCTGGAGCTGCAGCGCATGAAGGCCGAGCTGGCCGGCGGTTCCACCCAGCAGCAGGCGATCGAGGGCGGCACGGCCGGCAGCCAGGGGCAGCAGCAGTCCCAGCAGCAGGACACCCCGCGCTTCGACAAGCAGTAGCCATAAGCCGTAGCCACCCCGCCGGAGTCATCGCTCACGTCCGAGGAGGGCGACATGATCGTACGGATCATGGGGGAGGGGCAGGTGAAGCTGGCCGACAGCCACTTCGCCGAACTGAACAAGCTGGACGAGGCGCTGCTCTCCGAGATGGAGCGCGGCGACGGCCCCGGCTTCCGCGAGACCCTGCACGCGCTCCTGGAAAAGGTGCGCGAACTGGGCACCCCCCTCCCCGACGACTCCCTGGAACCCTCAGAACTGATCCTCCCGTCCCCGGACGCCACCCTGGAGGATGTCCGGGAGCTGCTGAGCGACGGCGGCCTGATCCCGGGCTAGAGGGCCTTAGGCCTTCCCGCTGTGGGCAGGCGTTCCGCTGGGGCGATGGGGGCACCTCCCATGCCCTTAGGCAATGGGAGAGGGTGGGCACAGCCCACGACGCACAGCACCTCGGGTGTGGGTCCAGCCCGCGTGACGGGCATCCGCACCCCACCCGCGACGCGGGCACCCCACCCACGACGTGGGCACCCCAATACGAAAGGGCACCCAAGCCCCCGTTCCGCCGCCCGCCAGGGCCCCGTACCGTGGCTGAACGTGACCACTCCCCAGAGCCCAGGCCCCTGGACCCGGGCAAGGGCCTGGCTCCAGGCCCACCCCCGGGCCTGGGACGCCGCCCTCGCCACCGCCGTCCTCGCCTGCATGATCGTCGGCTCCTTCGCCGACCCCGGCCACCACGGCGGCCCCAGGTGGGGCACCCGCACACCCGACGCCCCCAGCCTCACCCTGATGGTGCTCGGCGCGGCCGCGCTGATCTTCCGCCGGGCGCGCCCCATGATCGTGCTGGCGGTGACCGGCGCCCTGTCCCTCGTGGAGCTGATCACCGGTGACCCTCGCACCCCCGTCGCGATGTGCGCGGTCATCGCGCTCTTCACCGTCGCCGCCCGCACCGACCGGACCACCACCTGGCGGGTCGCCGTGCCCACGATGACGGTGCTGACCGGAGCCGCGATGCTGGCCGGCCCGCTGCCCTGGTACGCGCAGGAGAACATCGCCGTGTTCGCCTGGACCGGTATGGCCGCGGCCGCGGGCGACGCCGTCCGCAGCCGCCGTGACTTCGTGCAGGCCATCCGCGAGCGCGCCGAACGGGCCGAGCGCACCCGCGAGGAGGAGGCCCGGCGCCGGGTCGCGGAGGAGCGGCTGCGGATCGCCCGCGATCTGCACGACGTGGTGGCGCACCACATCGCTCTCGTCAACGTCCAGGCCGGGGTCGCGGCGCACGTCATGGACAAGCGGCCCGACCAGGCCAAGGAGGCCCTCGCCCACGTACGGGAGGCCAGCCGCTCCGCGCTCAACGAACTCCGCGCCACCGTGGGCCTGCTGCGGCAGACCGGAGACCCCGAGGCGCCCACCGAGCCCGCTCCGGGCCTGCACCGCCTCGACGAGCTCGTCGACACGTTCCGGCATGCGGGTCTTCCGGTGGAGGTGGCCCGCGCCGATCAGGACACGACGCTGCCCGCGGCGGTGGACCTCGCCGCGTACCGCGTCATCCAGGAGGCGCTCACCAATGTGCAGAAGCACGCCGGGAGCGGCGCCAAGGCCGAGGTCAGCGTCGTCCGCGTAGGCCCCGACATCGAGGTCACCGTGCTGGACAACGGTCCGGGCAACGACGAGAGGCCCGAGGACGGCGGCGGGCACGGGCTGCTCGGCATGCGGGAGCGGGTCACCGCGCTCGGCGGCAGCTGCACCGCGGGCCCCCGTCACGGGGGCGGCTTCCGCGTCCATGCGATCCTGCCGGTCCGCAACCGTGCGCGCCAGGCCACGCACGAGGCGCAGGCAGCGCCGCCGACAGCGAATCAGACACAGATGCAGACGGGGAACCGCGTATGACCATCCGGGTGCTGCTCGCCGACGACCAGGCGCTGCTGCGCAGCGCCTTCCGCGTACTCGTCGACTCCGAGCCCGACATGGAGGTCGTCGGCGAGGCGTCGGACGGTGCGGAGGCGGTCCGGCTGGCGAAGGAGCAGTCCGCGGACGTCGTGCTGATGGACATCCGCATGCCGGGCACGGACGGCCTCGCCGCCACCCGGCTGATCAGCGCCGACCCGGCTCTCGCGCGGGTGCGGGTGGTCATGCTGACGACGTTCGAGGTCGACGAGTACGTGGTGCAGTCGCTGCGGGCCGGCGCCTCCGGCTTCCTCGGCAAGGGCGCGGAACCCGAGGAGCTGCTCAACGCCATCCGGGTCGCGGCCGGGGGAGAGGCCCTGTTGTCCCCGGCGGCCACGAAGGGGCTGATCGCGACGTTCCTGGCGCAGAGCGACGGTACGCAGGGCGGCGACCCCGTCCACGCCGAACGCCTCGAGGCGCTCACCGGCCGGGAACGCGAGGTACTGGTCCAGGTCGCCGGCGGCCACTCCAACGACGAGATCGCCGAGCGGCTCGAGGTCAGCCCGCTCACCGTCAAGACGCACGTCAACCGAGCCATGGCCAAGCTCGGCGCCCGCGACCGGGCGCAACTCGTCGTTATCGCCTACGAATCGGGACTGGTCCGGCCAAGGGTGACGTGATGTGACATCCGTGGCGCCGAGGGACGTCCAGGTCGCCTAAGGGCGTCCAGGACCGCTGCCAAGGGACGTCCAGGGCGCCGAGGGACGTCCAGGTCGCCCAGGGACCTCCAGGACCGCTGCCCAGGGACGTCCAGGACCGCCGGAACCGCAAGCGTGGGCCCACGGATGTACGGCGCGTACTGCGACCGCAGTATGAGCCGGATAAGGAATCGGGACCTGGGGGCGACGGATCGGGTCTCGCCGGTGCCGCAAGGTGTAGGAGGGCGCTGATCTGCGCCCTCTCCTGCCGCGTAAGCCACAGAAGAGAGACCGTCCCCATGTCCTGGCTGTCCAGGTTCAGCCTCGCCCAACGGGCCCTGATCGGGCTGATGTCGATCATCGCGATCGTCTTCGGTGCCATCGCGATCCCGCAGCTCAAGCAGCAGTTGCTGCCCTCCATCGAACTGCCCATGGTGTCTGTGCTGGCGCCGTACCAGGGCGCGTCTCCCGATGTGGTCGAGAAGCAGGTCGTCGAGCCGCTCGAGAACACCATCAAGGCCGTCGACGGCATCACCGGCATCACCTCCACGGCCAGCGAGGGCAACGCCCTGATCATGGCGTCCTTCGACTACGGCAATGGCACCCAGCAGCTCGTCGCCGATGTCCAGCAGGCCGTGAACCGGGCCCGCACCCAGCTGCCCGACGACGTCGATCCACAGGTCGTCGCCGGGTCCACGGACGACATCCCGACCGTCGTGCTCGCCGTCACCTCCGACAAGGACCAGCAGGCGCTCGCCGACCAACTCGACAGCACCGTCGTACCGGCCCTCGAGGACATCGACGGCGTCGGCCAGGTCACGGTCGACGGTGTCCGGGACCTCCAGGTCACAGTGACGCCGGACGACGCCAAGCTGGCGCGCGCGGGCCTCAGCGCCGCGGTGCTCGGCCAGGCCCTGCAGGCGGGCGGTGCGACGGTCCCGGCCGGCTCGTTCGACGAGGACGGCGCCAACCGCACCGTCCAGGTCGGCGGCGGCTTCACCTCGCTGGCGCAGATCAAGGACCTGATGGTCACGGGCGAGGGCGCCAAGAAGCCCGTACGCCTCGGTGACGTCGCCACCGTGAAGCAGGAGCCGTCCGCGGCGACCTCCATCACGCGCACGAACGGCAAGCCCAGCCTCGCCGTCATGGTCACCATGGACCACGACGGCAGCGCGGTCGCCATCTCGGACGAGGTCAAGGACAAGCTGCCGGACCTGCGCAAGGACCTCGGCTCCGGCGCGACGCTGACCGTCGTCAGCGACCAGGGCCCCGCGGTCTCCAAGTCCATCGAGGGCCTGACCACCGAGGGCGCGCTGGGCCTGGTCTTCGCGGTCCTCGTCATCCTGGTGTTCCTCGCGTCGATCCGCTCGACGCTGGTCACCGCGGTCTCGATCCCGCTGTCGGTGGTGCTCGCGCTCATCGTGCTGTGGACCCGCGACCTGTCCCTCAACATGCTCACGCTCGGCGCGCTGACCATCGCCATCGGCCGCGTCGTCGACGACTCGATCGTCGTCCTGGAGAACATCAAGCGGCACCTCGGCTACGGCGAGGAGCGCCAGGAAGCGATCCTCAAGGCCGTACGCGAGGTCGCGGGCGCCGTCACGTCCTCCACGCTGACCACGGTCGCGGTCTTCCTGCCCATCGGTCTGACCGGCGGCATGGTGGGCGAGCTGTTCGGCTCGTTCTCGCTGACGGTCACGGCGGCGCTGCTCGCGTCGCTGCTGGTGTCGCTGACGGTCGTGCCCGTCCTGTCGTACTGGTTCCTGCGCGCCCCCAAGGACGTGCGGGACGCCGACCCGGAGGAGGCCCGCCGCAAGGCCGAGGAGAAGGAGGCGCGCAGCCGACTGCAGCGCCTCTACGTCCCCGTGCTGCGCTTCGCGACGCGCCGCCGCCTCACCAGCCTCGCCATCGCGATCGTGATCCTCATCGGCACGTTCGGCATGGCGCCCCTGCTGAAGACCAACTTCTTCGACCAGGGCGAGCAAGAAGTCCTCACGGTCAAGCAGGAGTTGAAGCCGGGCACCAGCCTGGCGAAGACCGACGCGTCCGCGAAGAAGATCGAGAAGATGCTCGACGGCGTCGAGGGCGTCGAGGACTACCAGGTCACCGTCGGCTCCTCCGGCTTCATGGCAGCGTTCGGCGGCGGTACGGACACCAACCAGGCGTCGTATCAGATCAAGCTGGCGGACTCGGCCTCGTACGACGACGTCCAGGCCCGGATCGAGGAGGGGCTCGGCAAGCTCTCCGGGATCGGGACGACCACCATCGCGGCGGGCGACGGCTTCGGCAGCCAGGACCTGAGCGTCGTGGTCAAGGCCGCCGACGCGGACGTCCTACGGAAGGCCGCGGACGAGGTCCGCGACGAGGTCGCCAAGCTCGACGATGTCACGGACGTCACCAGCGACCTTTCCCAGTCCGTGCCGCGGATCTCGGTGAAGGCCAACGACAAGGCGGCCGCGGCCGGTTTCAACGACGCGACCCTCGGACAGGTGGTCACCCAGGCGGTGCGCGGCACCACCACCGGCAAGGCGGTCCTGGACGACACCGAGCGCAACATCGTCATCCGGTCGGCGAAGCCCGCGGAGACGCTGTCCGAGCTGAAGAAGCTGCCTGTCGGCCCGGGCGTGAAGCTCGGTGACATCGCGGACATCAAGCTCGTCGACGGCCCGGTCTCGATGACCCGTATCGACGGCCAGCGTGCCGCGACGATTACGGCGAAGCCGACCGGCGACAACACGGGCGCGGTCAGCGCCGACCTCCAGACGAAGATCAACGCGCTCAAGCTGCCTGCCGGCGCCACGGCGTCGATCGGCGGTGTCTCGGAGGACCAGGACGAGGCGTTCGCCTCGCTCGGCCTGGCGATGCTGGCGGCGATCGCGATCGTCTTCATGCTGCTGGTCGCGACGTTCCGGTCGCTCGTCCAGCCGCTGATCCTGCTGGTCTCCATCCCCTTCGCGGCGACCGGCGCGATCGGCCTGCTGATCGCCACGGGCACCCCGATGGGCGTCCCGGCGATGATCGGCATGCTGATGCTCATCGGCATCGTGGTCACCAACGCGATCGTGCTGATCGACCTGATCAACCAGTACCGGGCCCAGGGCTACGGCACGGTCGAGGCGGTCATCGAGGGCGGCCGCCATCGACTCCGCCCGATCCTGATGACCGCCCTGGCGACCATCTTCGCGCTGCTCCCCATGGCGCTGGGCATCACGGGCGAGGGCGGCTTCATCGCCCAGCCGCTCGCGGTAGTGGTGATCGGCGGACTGATCACCTCGACGCTGCTGACCCTGCTGCTGGTCCCGACGCTCTACGCGATGATCGAGCTCCGCAAGGAGCGCAGGGCCAAGAAGAAGGCGGCCAAGCGAGCGAAGAAGGCCGGGGGTCCGGCCGAGCCGACGGTCACGGAGTCCGGCGAACCGGAGCCCGCGCAGGTCTGACGGCTGCATGAGAAAGGGGGCGCCTCTCTGGACGAGGGGCGCCCCTTTTTCGGTTTTTGCATCACGAATCCCGAATGTCTGATCGCTTGACTTCCCATGATCGCGAGGACTACAACCTCCGGCGACGATCAGGCGGCGGTGGTCACGAGTTCACCGTCCACGTAGTGGGGAGATATTTGTGGGTGTGTTCCGAAAGAGAGCCGCAGCTGCGCTTACGGTGCCTGCTGTGGCCGCCGCCATGATGGCCGGCGCACCGGCCGCACAGGCGGACGCGGGGTCCGGCTGCATCATCGGCTCGAGTTGTCTCGTGCTGTTCTACAACAGTTATCAGGGAGGGTCCTCGACCTCCTTCCGGGGAAGCAATGTCGCCGACTTCGCCGGCTACAAGTTTCTGAGCTCCGGGGCCGGACAGGGACAGGCCGTCAAGAACAACGCCGCTTCGGCGACGAACGACAGCGCCTACGCTGCCACGATCTTCTACAACAGCAACTACGGAGGGGCGTGCGACAAGATCGCCGACTACTCGTACACCACGCAGTTGCACAACACGTACAACGAGAACGCCTCTTTCAAGTGGAACTCGTCGAGGACTGACTGCTACGTGTTCTGAGCGGCTCTGGAATCGCTGGTGCAGATTCTGCGGTCCCCGTGCGGGGGTGGGTTCTTCCTGTCTCCGTGCGGGGTCCTCGACTTTTTCTGAGGGGTTTTGGGGTGGGAACAAGGACTCGGTCTGTTTCTTCGGCGCTGTGCAGTCGGTCGGCGGCGGTACTTGCCGGGCTGTCGTCTCTTCTTCTGCTGTCGGGCTGCTCGTCGTCCGCGCAGAACGTCGCAGACGAGGGGGCGGGGTCACGTGCGACCGAGCCGAGAGTGACCGAATCGGCCTCGCCTTCCCCCGGTTCCGCCGCGGCCGTGCCGGAATCCGCCTATACCTTCAGACTCCCCATCGCGAAATACAGCTTCAGCAATGCTGAGCTGGCTGCCATAGAAGCTGCCGAAGGCAAGCTGACAGAAGAATGCATGGCGAGGTTCGGTCTCGATTACAGCGCTGAGCCGCCATCGGTCCGCGAGTATTCTTCGGATCGTCGATACGGCATATCCAGCGGCAAGGACGCAGCGCGCTACGGCTACCACCTGCCTGCGGACGAGTCACCGGAAAGCGGCGCGGAGGGCGGCGACGCGACGACCCGCCTCGTTCTGTACGGCACCGGATCCGGCGGTGAGGCGAAGACCTACCGAGGTATCAGAGTTCCCGAGAACGGCTGTCGCGGTGAAGCGGTGAAAAGCCTGAGGAAGGGGAACGATTATCCCGCCGGGTCGGAAGCCGCCAGGACTGTCGCGAACAGTAGCTTCCAGTCCTCTCTCAAGGATCCCCGGGTGGTGCAGGCCGCGAAGGACTGGTCCGCGTGCATGAAGAGCGCCGGGTACACATACGATTCGCCGCTGGCGGCCATGGGCGACAAGGCCTTTCAAGGCGAAAAGGTCACACGTGGAGAGATATCGACTGCCGAGGCGGACTACTCGTGCAAAACCCGGACCCGGCTCCTCGATGTCTGGTTCCGAGCGGAGAGCGAGATCCAGGACAAGATGATCGCTGATCACAAGGTGGACCTCGGGAAGTTGAACGCCGCCCACATGCGGATGATCAGCGCAGCGCAGAAGGTCATCGAGGAGCGCTGAACCGCGAGTGCGGGCGTGCGGAACGGCGAATCCTCGATGGCGCCATCGAGAAATGCGTGTGGGGCGGGCTTGGGAAGCCCGCCCCACACGCGTATACATGCAGCGATGCTTTACGGAAGCGCCAGCATCCGCTCGAGCGCCAGCTTCGCGAACTGCTCCGTCTCCCGGTCGACCTCGATCCGGTTGACGAGGTTGCCCTCGGCCAGCGACTCCAGGGCCCACACCAGATGCGGCAGGTCGATCCGGTTCATCGTCGAGCAGAAGCACACCGTCTTGTCGAGGAAGACGATCTCCTTGTCCTCGTCGGCGAAGCGGTTGGCCAGGCGGCGGACCAGGTTCAGTTCCGTGCCGATGGCCCACTTGGAACCGGCCGGGGCCGCCTCCAGGGCCTTGATGATGTACTCGGTCGAGCCCACGTAGTCCGCGGCCGCGACGACCTCGTTCTTGCACTCTGGGTGGACCAGGACGTTGACGCCCGGGATGCGCTCGCGCACGTCGTTCACGGAGTCCAGGTTGAACCGCCCGTGCACCGAGCAGTGGCCCCGCCACAGGATCATCTTCGCGTCGCGCAGCTGCTCCGCGGTGAGCCCGCCGTTCGGCTTGTGCGGGTTGTAGACCACGCAGTCCTCGAGCGACATCCCGAGGTCGCGCACGGCGGTGTTGCGGCCCAGGTGCTGGTCCGGCAGGAAGAGGACCTTCTCGCCCTGGGAGAAGGCCCACTCCAGCGCCCGCTTGGCATTGGACGACGTACAGATCGTGCCGCCGTGCTTGCCGGTGAACGCCTTGATGTCGGCCGACGAGTTCATGTACGAGACGGGCACGACCTGCTCGGCGACGCCCGCCTCGGTCAGCACGTCCCAGCACTCCGCGACCTGCTCGGCCGTCGCCATGTCGGCCATGGAGCAGCCGGCCGCGAGGTCCGGCAGCACGACCTTCTGGTCGTCGCTCGTCAGGATGTCGGCGGACTCGGCCATGAAGTGCACACCGCAGAAGACGATGTACTCGGCCTCCGGGCGCGCGGCGGCGTCCCGGGCCAGCTTGAAGGAGTCACCCGTCACGTCCGCGAACTGGATGACCTCGTCGCGCTGGTAGTGGTGGCCGAGCACGAAGACCTTGTCGCCGAGCTTCTCCTTGGCCGCCCGGGCGCGCTCCACCAGATCCGGGTCGGACGGCAGGGGCAGGTCGCCGGGGCATTCGACGCCGCGCTCGCTCCTGGGGTCGGCCTCGCGGCCGAGCAGCAGCAGGGCGAGGGGCGTCGGCTGGACGTCGAGCTCCTGACGGGTTTGGGCGGTGGTCACGACACGCACCCTTTCTTTTCTGCGGCTCGCTTGGATCGGTTGGATCAAGCGGAGATTGCGGGACTTCGCCTTTTCGTCGAAATGACGCTATCTATCATAACCGGTTCACGTCAGTTTGACGATGGCCATCGCGTCGATGTGACGCATTCCCGGAGGCTGCCTTGAGGTCGCCTGGAGTCCGCCCCGGGGTTGCCCGGTGGCCGCCCGGCGATCACCGGAGGCCGGCCGGCCGACCGTCCATAACGTCCCGTGCCGCTTCGCAATTCCATGTGCGAGCATGAGGAGAGCAAGCGAAGGAAAAGTCGAAGACACAGCGCTCGGCCCGGAATGAATCCGCGGCCCCGCCGGTTGCAACCGTCGGCAAGCAGTCTCCGTACAACCCGGGAGAGATGTAGATGTCCGTATCGGACGAGACCACCACCGTCACCGACGGCATCATCCTGTCCGACGCCGCCGCGGCGAAGGTCAAGGCCCTGCTCGACCAGGAAGGCCGTGAGGATCTGGCGCTGCGCGTCGCCGTTCAGCCCGGCGGCTGCTCCGGCCTGCGCTACCAGCTCTTCTTCGACGAGCGCTCGCTTGACGGCGACGTCGTCAAGGAGTTCGGCGGCGTCAAGGTCGTCACCGACCGGATGAGCGCTCCGTACCTGGGCGGCGCCTCGATCGACTTCGTCGACACCATCGAGAAGCAGGGCTTCACGATCGACAACCCGAACGCGACGGGCTCCTGCGCCTGCGGCGACTCCTTCAGCTGAGCCTGCTGATCCCACCGCCTCCGGCCGGAGGCGGCGGCGCAGGCGCTTCGGCTGGCTTCCACCAGACCCTCGATCCGGCCGCAAGATCAACATGGACA